>JBEGUW010000173.1:0-11638 GCA_041178665.1 Bacteroidota bacterium | reverse complement strand
GAAGGCCAAAAACAGAAGGGTAGAGATTACCATTTTGGAAAAGCCAAAACCCATCGAAAAGCCAAAGCCAAAACCCGTTTATAAGGATACTTGTACCCGCGACACGACTGTGTTTATCAGCGGATTGGGTATCACAATGAAGGCTTGTGATCTTGCGAAGTTGTGTCCGAGAGGAACATCGAACTGTATCAAAATCAAGAAGATGACATCCATCGAAGAGTTGATTGGCAGTGGCATTCCATTGAATACAGCAAAAGGTGAAGGTTTGAACTGGGGTGGTGCTTATGAAGTTCGCATGCCTGGTGATAGCTGCGCTGTTGTTCCAGTAACGATGACGGTTTCTTTGGATGCTGCGGTATACAAGAAAGCCAAATTGCAAGTGTATACGAGAGATGGTGAAACGGGTGTTAAGCCTGATAAGACCAAGAAATTGGGTGTGGCCAAAGGAAAAGAGCAGAACAAATATTCATTCCCGCTTTCTTGCAATGGTTCATATTTCATTTGTGGTGGTGTAGGTAAGTCAAAAACTGCCATCATTCAAGACAAAACAGGTAGAGCTGATGAGATGTATGTGATCTCTCAAAGCACGATGGCGATTATCCCTTGTAAGAAAATTGGCAAAGGCAAGTGGGAGGTATCGTACAGTAAAATCGAAGATCCAACATTGACGATAAAATTATCTGATGGTGAAACAGTGGTTTCCGACATCAATATGAATAGTGTTCGTAAAATGAAAAAGCCAGGTATTCTTCGTAAGAAATACAAGGTTAAAATGAAGCACCTAAACAGCGCTAGTTAATTCCCATGCAGCAACTTACCAATCGTTCACAGCCGGTCATGGATAAAAAAATGACCTTCTCTGAGAGGATTTATCTACCGGCAATTTTGGGCGGTATGTGGATCACTCTAAAGCACTTCTTTCGCAAACCTGCAACATCGCAGTATCCGGAGCAAGTTCGCTCTCGTTCAGAGGTTTATCGCGGTCAACACGTGCTAAAGCTAGATGATCAAGGAAAAGAACGTTGTACAGCTTGCGGTTTGTGTGCCGTTGCATGTCCAGCCGAAGCAATTACAATGGTGGCTGCTGAAAGAGAAAAAGGCGAAGAGCATTTGTATCGTGAAGAAAAGTACGCAGCAACCTACGAAATCAATATGTTGCGTTGCATTTTTTGCGGATTGTGCGAAGAAGCCTGTCCAAAACAAGCCATTTTCCTTACCGATCGCATCGTAGATGCAGAATTTGGCAGAGATGAGTTTATTTACGGCAAAGACAAGTTGGTTGAGACAGTAGATGCTCGCATTGATATCACTAAACGCCAAGTCTGGTCTTAATTTTAAAACTATGTTTCAGAACTTACCGATTCCTTTTTTGATATTGTCGTTTTTAACGATTTTATCATCGTTGTATGTTGTAACCAGTAAAAACCCAGTCCACAGTGTATTGGCATTGATTTTTACTTTCTTTACAATTTCAGCGCATTATGTATTGTTAAACGCCCAGTTTTTGGCTGTCGTTAATTTGATCGTCTACGCCGGAGCCATCATGGTACTTTTCCTATTCGTTTTGATGCTTTTGAATTTGAGCAAAGAAACGGAGCCTGTGAAGTCGAATTGGTGGGGTATCGCCGCAGCAATTACTGCCGGTTCTATGTTGTTAATCATCACTGCCGCTTTCCAGGTAACAGGGGAGGCAGTTGCTAAGAATCCTGTGGAAGGCATTGGACTAGTGAAAGCCTTAGGCAAGGTGTTGTTTACCCGTTTTGTGGTGCCGTTCGAATTGACAGGTATTTTGTTTTTGGCTGCGATGGTTGGTGCTGTGCTTTTGGGCAAACGAGAAAAGAACAATGCAGTATTAATCCCTAAAGAAGAAGGAGGCAATTCATGAGTCTGTTAAGTATATTTAATCAGGTAGAAATTAGCCACTACATCTATCTAAGCACTGTGTTGTTTAGTATTGGTTTGTTTGGGGTGTTGTTTCGTCGAAATGCCATTATCTTGTTGATGTGTATCGAGTTGATGCTTAATGCGGTGAACTTGTTGTTTACGGCGTTTTCAACCTATATGGGCGATGCCGACGGACAGATTTTTGTGTTTTTCATTATGGTTGTAGCGGCAGCGGAAGCGGCGGTAGGCTTGGCCATTTTGGTTTTGGTGTATCGCAATACGCGAAAAACCGATGTGAGTTTCTTAGACCAATTAAAAGGATAGAGGTATGTTGACGTTAATGATATTTTTACCATTGATTGGTTTCCTGATTAATGGGTTGGTGGGTAGATTCTTGCCAAAAAATGTTTCGGGTTGGTTAGGTACCGCAGCCGTTTTGGGTTCTTTTGTTTTGGCTGTGATGAATTTCAATTTGTTGACCGCCGAAGCTGGACAGTTGCAAAGCATTCACCAGAAATTATTTACCTTCTTACATGTTGGAAGTTTACACGTTGATTTCTCTTTTCAATTTGATCGCTTGTCGGCTGTAATGACGTTAATCATTACGGGAATTGGAACTTTGATTCACATGTATTCCATTGCTTACATGCATGAAGATGAGGGATTGTATAAGTTCTTCGCTTATTTGAATTTGTTCATATTCAATATGTTGGTGCTGGTATTGGGCTCCAATTATATGATGTTGTTCTTTGGTTGGGAAGGCGTGGGATTGTGTTCGTATTTGCTTATCGGATTCTGGTATAAGAATGTCGACTTTGGAAAAGCAGCACGCAAAGCTTTCGTAATGAACCGCATCGGCGACTTAGGTCTGTTGTTGGGTTTATTCTTGATTTACAGCACTTACGGTACTTTCGAATACCAAGATTTATTCTCTAAAGTGTTTAACAACACAGATACATCGCTCAATGTAAATACAGCAATCGCATTGTTGTTGTTTATTGGTGCGATGGGTAAGAGTGCTCAGATTCCATTGTATACTTGGTTGCCCGATGCGATGGCAGGACCAACGCCAGTATCGGCTTTGATTCACGCAGCGACGATGGTGACTGCAGGTATTTACTTGGTGATTCGTTCCGAAGCCATTTATGCCTTGAGTCCATTTGCGAATGAAATTGTAATGTGGATTGGATTGTCGACATCTATTTTGGCGGCATTAATCGGTCTAAAGCAAAACGATATCAAAAAAGTATTGGCCTACAGTACTGTCAGTCAGTTGGGTTTGATGTTTATCGCTTTGGGTTGTGGCGCCTATACCGCTGCTTTGTTCCATGTAATTACTCACGCTTTCTTTAAAGCTTTGTTGTTCTTAGGTTCAGGTAGTGTGATTCATGGCATGCATCACGAACAAGATATCCGTCAAATGGGTGGATTGCGCAAGAAAATGCCAATCACTTATCTCACTTTCTTGATCGGAACATTGGCAATTACGGGATTCCCATTCTTGTCGGGCTTCTTCTCTAAAGACGAAATATTGATGTCGGCCTTCGCCCACAACAAACTCGTATTTGGTTTGGCGTTGATGAGCGCTGGTATCACTGGATTTTACATGTTCAGAATGTTCTTTGTGACATTCCATGGCACTTATAGAAATCATCACCATGCTTACGAAAAGGTGCACGAAAGCCCATTGCTAATGACATTGCCTTTGCTTGTGTTGGCGGTTTTGTCTGTTATCGGTGGTGTTGTGAATTTGCCCCATTACTTGGGAGAGGGTATTTCTGGCGGACTGCATCATTTATTGAGTTTTGATGGCGGCGGTCAGTTTTCTCCGATTCTGATTTATCCTGAACACGCAGTTGAATTATCGCATACTGCTGAAATCGCTTTGTTGGCGATGGCCATCGGTGTTTTTGTTATCGCATTCTTATATACCAGAAACAAATACGTTGTCAAAGGCTCTGTGCCTGAAGCGGATGCGGATCAACAAGGGATGGGCAAGGTGTTGGCAAACAAGTTTTACGTTGACGAAGCCTACGATATGGCCTTTGTTGCGCCATTGGAGTCGGCCTCTGATGTAATCACCGAATACGTGGATGAAAAAGCCCTGAAATCCGCAGTGGATGGGGTAGGAACCGGTGGATACGGTTTGAGCAAATTGCTATCGAAGATTCAGAATGGAAACATCGAATATTATTTGTTGTATATGGTAATTGGAGTTTCTTTATTGTTGGCCTTTAATCTGTTTTAAACATGGAAATTATACTTATACCGATCATCGCGGCCTTGGTTACTGCAGGACTTGGGAAGCGCAGCAATGTTTGGATTTCCACGTTGCTATCATTGATACCTTTGGCTGTTTTATATACCTATTTTACTCGTTTTGGCGTTGACAATGGTTGGAAGACCATTTTTGATTTGCCATGGATCTCCGAAAACATTCGTTTTACCTTAGGGTTTGATGGACTTACCGGAATGTTGTTATTGCTGACCAATTTGATGGTGCCTGTGATTGTAATGGCGGGTATTCGCGACGATGAGAATCGTGTGAAGCTAACGGCATTGACATTATTCATGCAGGGCGCATTGAATGGCGTATTTATGGCTCAAGATGGATTGATGTTCTACATATTCTGGGAGCTAGCGTTGATTCCGATTTATTTCATCACATTGACAATGAGCGGGGAGAATGCATTTAAAATTACGTTGAGATTCTTCTTGTATACGTTTATTGGTTCTTTGGCGATGTTGGCCAGTTTGCTATATCTTTTTCTTCATACTGCTGATTACTCATTTTCGTTTGAAGCCCTGCGCGCCGTTGAATTGTCGCGCATCGAATCTATTTGGGTTGGTGCGGGTATTTTATTGGCCTTTGCGGTAAAAATCCCTTTGTTGCCATTCCATTCTTGGCAGGCCGATACATACACTCATTCTCCAGCGGCCGGCTCGATGTTGTTGAGCGGTATCATGCTAAAAATGGGATTGTATGGATTGTTGCGTTGGTATCTTCCTTTGGCTCCTGAGAGCATCGAATTCTTCCAGCCTTGGATTATCGGACTTTCAGTTGCGGGTGTTTTATATGGCGCTTTGATTGCGATCCGACAGAAAGATATGAAGCGATTGATCGCATTCTCTTCTTTGTCGCACGTGGCATTAATTGCCGCTGGTATTTTTACGCTAACTGCTGAGGGTTTAGAAGGTGGCGTTTTGCAAATGTTTGTTCACGGCGTGAATGTCATTGGTTTATTTTTAGTGGTTGAATTGATCGAAAAAAGTACTGGTACGCGTTTACTGGGTGAGTTGGGTGGATTGGCTAAGTCGAATCGCTCGTTTATGATATTCTTCATGCTACTGGCATTGGGTACGGTAGCTGTTCCTTTCACCAATGGTTTTCCCGGAGAATTCATGTTGCTCAAGGCCGTTTATATGTACAATCCCAATATGGCATTGTTGGCCGGATTGACAATCATATTCTGTGCGGTTTACATCTTTAGAATGGTGCAGTTTAGCATGTTTGGTGAGGGTAAACACGAAGTTTCATCGTTAAAATGGAATGAATATGTCGCTTTTGGAATTTTGTCCGTTGCGGTATTATTAATTGGATTTGTACCTCAGCTATTTGTTGATGTGGTGCATTCGAGTATCTTACAAATAGTTACATGGGTTTCTGAAGCTAAAGGAGTATTATCATGATCGCATTATTTATTACATTTTTCGCCGCCGTAGTCATTTTGTTTTTAGGGCTAAACAAGAAGGAATCTTCTTTTTCAAACTTGGCAGTGGTGGCATTGTTGGCCTCCTCAATTTGTTCTTTTTGTAATGCCAAAGGCCTTTGCAATTTTGCCATTTTGGAATCATGGGTGCCTGCGAACATGATGTTGTTTGGTTATTCCGAGCACATGTTTGCATCGCTGCTAGCATTTATTTCTGCGGTGATTGTATTTGCCTTTAGAAAGAACGACAATTTAGGAACCGATCAGTTGGGATTAATCATGTTTAGCCTTTGTGGTGCTTTCATGATGATTGCTTACCAACACATTGTAATGCTATTTTTGGGTATCGAAGTGTTATCGATCCCTTTGTATGTCTTAGCAGGTTCAAAGAAAGAAAGTTTGGCTTCCAACGAGGCATCGTTAAAATACTTTTTGATGGGTGCATTCTCAACGGGCATTTTCTTGTTGGGTACCGCTTTCATTTATGGAGGAACTGGTTCTTTGGAACTGGAGATGATGGGTATCAAGCCAAGTTTTATGCATGCTATGGAAGGAATGCCAATCCCAACATTAATCAATGCGGGATTGATTCTAATGAGCGTGGGCTTGCTGTTTAAAGTGGCTGCAGCGCCTTTCCATTTTTGGGCACCGGATGTTTACGAAGGAAGTCCAAATAGAACCACTGTGTTCATGGCGACCATCGTTAAGATTACCGCTTTTGTGGCTTTCAATAAATTGTTGTCAACCTTTGGTGGCATTCACAATACCTGGAGCGGCTGGTTGTGCGTATTGGGTATGATTACCATCGTATGGGGCAACCTCGCTGGTTTGGTTCAAAACGGAGTGAAAAGAACCTTGGCCTTCAGTAGTATCGCCCATGCGGGTTATTTGGTGATGTTCCTTTTGATCCTCGATGAATCTAAAACTTGGATTTTGTGGTATTACGGCTTTGCCTATGCCATGGCAAGTGTGCTGGTGTTCTTGATCTCGCATCAAAGTGCAACTGATAAGAATCCTCTGGGATTTGATATGTTCAATGGCTTATCAAAACGCTCTCCCTGGGTGGCTTTTGCTTTGGTAGTGGGCGTGTTGTCGATGGCTGGAATTCCAATCTCAGCCGGTTTCGATGCCAAGTTCTACCTATTCTCATTTGCTTGGCAATCATCACCTTGGTTGGTTGGCGTGGGCTTGTTGGGTTCAGCCATCGCAATTGGATACTACTTCAAGTTTATCAAACACGCTTTCTTGGTGAAAGTGGAGGGTGATGAAACAGCGGTAGAATACAACGACAAAGGTCTGATGATTTTGATTGCAGCGTTATTGTTGTTGGCCGGTGCGATGCCTTGGGTGTTGCTGAAGTGGGTATTCTAAATTGCTGAATTAGAATCTATAACCAAATCGGTAGATAAAAGCGCCGAAGGGCATGTTTTCTGAATAAGCACCGTTGGTTGAGAGGCCAATGGAGACCCAGCTCGACATGTCATCGCTTGATGAATATCCCAAACATAAAATAGGGGATCCAATCCATTGTCGATCCATGGTGTTTTTGATATTCGTATTTAGATGTCGATATTCACCTTGGATGAAGATATTGTTTAACGTCAATCGAGCAAATCCAAATCCCCCGAAACTCGCGTGGTTCGATGCCAGTCCAACATGGACGCCGCCGCCCAATAATATTCTCTGATTCCACCAATAACCGGCCTGCGGATCCAATGATATATAGAAGTTGTTATTACTTCCATTGGTCATGAATTCAATGGCTTTATATGGTTCGATTTTGTCCTTGAACGATGATGAAAATTGGTAATCATCAATCAGTTGGGTGTCACGGCTCTCTTGGTTCGAGTCCGTTGCCTTGGTAGGAGTGGGCTTCTTCTTTGTATCGCCCTCCAAACCATCGTACTGTCCGTAGCAGCATACGGTGGAAAGAAATAGGATAAATAGTACGATTCCTTTATGGTTTGACAATGTCATTTACTTGTTTCCCCGCAATTATACGCGTAAAATTGTAACTGTTTAGACACACTATGTCAAAGATTCACAATTTCTCTGCCGGTCCATCCATTTTGGCGGAGAGTGCTTTTGAAAAAAGCATACAGGACATCAAGAATTTCGCCGGAACTGGCTTGAGTATCTTGGAAGTTTCCCATAGAGGAAAAGAGTTTGAAAAAGTAATGGCTGATGCTGCAGGCCTCGTAAGAACCTTGTTGGGCGTGCCCGATGACTACGATGTCCTATTTCTCCAAGGAGGTGCCAGCACTCAGTTTTTTCAAATCCCAATGAATTTTTTAAAGACGAAAGCCGCATATACCGATACTGGAACTTGGGCAAATCGCGCATTGATCGAAGCCAAAGGTTTTGGTGACGTCGACGTGGTGGCCTCGAGCAAAGCATCGAACTATTCGTTTATTCCTAAGGACTACCAAGTGCCTCAGGATGTCGATTATTTCCATTGTACCAGCAACAATACAATTTTTGGCACCCAGATAAAGCAGTTCCCTGATTGTGGCAACACGCCGCTGATTTGCGATATGAGCTCTGACATTTTCTCAAAGCCCGTAGATGTATCCAAGTTTGCTTTGATCTACGCCGGAGCGCAAAAGAATATGGGCCCAGCCGGTGTTACCCTGGTGATTATCAAAAAGGATATGTATGAAAAAATGGCGGATAGACATATTCCAACCATGATGAAATATAAGATTCATGCGGACAACGACAGTATGTATAATACCCCGCCGGTTTTCCCAATCCTAGTTTCTAAATACAACTTGGAATGGATGCTTAGCGAGGGTGGCGTAGAAGGTATGGCAAAACGCAATCAAGAAAAGGCGGATTTGTTGTATAACGCCATCGACAATAGTCCTTATTTTAAAGGGACCACAGCCGTTGAAGATCGCAGTCAGATGAATGTTTGCTTTGTTTTTGATGAAGAGCATATTGGCTTGGAAGAGAAATTCAATGCAGCTTGTAAGGAAGCAAATTTGTCTGGTTTGAAAGGTCACAGAAGTGTTGGCGGATATCGCGCATCGTTGTATAATGCTTTGCCTTTAGAAAGTGTTCAGGCGTTGGTGAATGTAATGGAGAATTTTGCCTCATGAGAATCTTAGCAAACGACGGAATCGACGCTGCAGGTAAATCGATATTAGAAGCTGCAGGTTTTGAAGTGATTACCAATAAAGTCGCTCAAGAGGATTTGGCCGATAAAATCAATGAATACGATGTTTTGATCGTTAGAAGTGCAACCAAAGTCAATGCGAGTATTATCAACGCTTCCAATTTGAAGCTGATTGCTCGTGCCGGTGTTGGTTTGGATAATATCGATATCAAAGCAGCCGGATTAAAAAATATTCCAGTTGTCAATACCCCTAACGCTAGCAGTCGTTCTGTAGCCGAATTGGTATTCGCTCACTTATTCTCCTTATCGCGTTTCTTGCACAAAGCCAATCGTGAAATGCCAACCAATGGTATCGATGGGTTTAAAGAAATGAAAAAGGTGTATTCTGAAGGCTTTGAGTTGATGGGTAAGAAATTGGGTATCATCGGTTTCGGTAGAATTGGTCAAGAGGTCGCTAAAATGGCCATCGGACTCGGCATGGAAGTCTTGGTTTACGATTATAAACAAAGAGAATTCGATGTGGTTGTATCATTGTCGAATGCCTATAAAGCAAACAATTTCAAGGTAACGCTAAAGGGTCAGTCTTTGGAAACGGTTTTGTCTCAGTCCGATTGTATCACTTTGCACACCCCAGGTAGTGAAGAGGTGATGAATGCGGAAAACATCGCCATGATGAAGAAAGGATCGGTGTTAATCAACTGTGCTAGAGGTGGGGTTGTGAACGAACAAGCGTTGGCTGATGCTTTGGCGAGCGGACATATTTCTGCGGCCGGTGTGGATGTGTTTGTAAATGAGCCACCAACCAACGACTTGATGATATCGCAAACGAACTGTAGTTTGTCTCCACATATCGGGGCAAGTACAAAAGAAGCCCAGGAGAGAGTAGGGATAGAGCTGGCCGAAAGGATTACTTCGTTTTTTAAATAATAGATCGCAGTGATTCGGGTATTTCCATTTTCTTCATTGATTCCGTCCGAAGAAATGCAACAATCGGTGCCTACTTATGGCTCAGGTAAGTTGCCTCAATCTATTTTGGAGTCGTTGGCTAAGGAAAACCCAGATAGTTTTATTCGAGTGGTAAAACCGCAATATGTAGATGCGAGCATCGAACAGGGTACGGATCGATTTTATCAGCAGAGCGCGGAAAATTTGAACGCATTGATTGATGGTGGTAAGATTGTGAAGCAAGGCCCCGCCATTTATTTGTATGAGCAAAAGCAGCCCGGCGCAAGTCCGCTTAGAGGTGTGGTTGTTTCTGTCTCCGCCGCCTCTTACTTGGGTGGTTCGGTAAAGAAACACGAGAATGTTTTAGAGAATAAGTGTCATCGACTTGCCAAGCACGTGGAGGCATTGAACAGTGTTGCCGAGCCAGTTTTGTTGTCGAACAAATTGCCGGATTCCTTATTGGATCGTTTGCATCATTTTGAATTGAATAGCCCAGTAGCTAAGATCATTTGCGCTCAGGGTTTTGAGCATACGCTTTGGAGATTGAATGATGAACAGTCGACTACGGTTATCTCGTTATTGGAGACTTTGGATTCATTGTACATTGCCGATGGACATCATCGCATGGCGGCTGTGAGCGAATTTTTGTTGAAAGAGGGTAAGTCGGATTCACAAGGCGTAATGTCGTTGATTATGGACCGCGACGAACTGCTTATCAAATCATTTCACAGGCTGTTGAAGAATGTAGGTGACGTTGATGTTCAAAGTCATTTAGAAAATTCGGGACTCACTTTTTCGCAAATACAATTAACGAACGATGCGATTTTGGCTGTCGATACGGTGGCTATCCTCAGCAGACAGGGCGATTTTGTGATCGAACTTGGCAAAACCGATTCAAATACCAACGCAGTAGGTAAATTGGAAGTAAATCGTATAGAAACGATGTTGTTTCCAGCTATGTTTGGGATCAGCGATACGAGCAAGGACGACCGAATGGCTTTTATGCGCGGCGACACACCGATTTCTGAAATCAAAGCGATGTTAGAGAAGGGTGAATGCGATTTCGCTTTTGTTGTCCCAGCGAATTCTTTTGGTCAGGTGATGGAAGTGGCGGATCAGGGATTGACAATGCCTCCGAAAAGCACTTGGGTGGAGCCCAAATTGTTGACAGGATTTATTACGCAGTTGTTTGATTAAAACAGCGACATCTGCTTTTTTGAATCCGACTTAAAATTAAAAGTATCGGCCAATTCTTTATGAATCATTTCGATAGATTCTAAGTGGATGGTATAAACGCTGGACGTTTTTACTGGCTTCATTTTAATCAATTTACCATCTTTCAACTTCTGTAAATGTCCAGATACGGTACTTTGAGAATAGGGAAGTTGATCCACTATATCCTGACATGAACTGGGTCCATTTTCCAATAAGTGTTTTAGTATCAAAATACGGGCCGGGTGACCCATTGCTTTAATGCCTTCTGCCAATTCTGTCAATTGGTTTTCAAACTTTCCTTTAATTGCCATTTTGTTGTTTTAATCGCGTAATGCAAATATAGGAACGATAATTATCGTAAAATAACTATGGAGTTAAATGAAATCGATTAATTTGTGAATGGGCCTGCGAACTTTATTAGCAGACGCCAACGGGTCGATATTTGAATCGCGATAACCCAAGGCTAAGATCACTGAAGCGTGTAAATCATACTTGTCGAGTTCTAAGATTTCATTGACAGCTGGCGCTGAGAATCCTTCCATAGGCGTGGCATCGATCTGTTGACTTGCTGCTGAAACCATAGCAGTTCCTAAAGCGATGTACGTTTGCTTGCTTGCCCATACTTCGATGTTCTCTGGGCTTTGTTTTGATAGGTAGCCCCATACCATAGATCTAAATCCGGCCAATGACTCAACAGTAACACCACGCGTTTCGGCGATGAGGGCCATATAATCGTCTACTTTGGTTTCGGTTACGGATTTCCAAG
>JBEGUW010000172.1:0-6184 GCA_041178665.1 Bacteroidota bacterium | reverse complement strand
TTACCTTTCTCCCCAGAACATCGAGCACCAACATTTCTATATTCTGTGCGGGTGATTTCATTTTCAATTGAATAGTAATATTGTTAGAACTCGGATTTGGAAACGCCTTCACTCCTATCGTTTGGTTCTTTTCTAAATAGTCTGCACCAAGGATATCGCCTTTTTTGACAATTTTGGCCGAGAAAACCCCATTGCCATGCGTTGCCAAACCGATAGTTCCGTCGCTCACTCGAACATCGAACATATCACAGACCATATTCCCTATTTCACCACTAGCCTGTTGCACCCATTTGGTATTCAAACCCATCAACGTATCGGTTGCGAAAAACCCTGCACTAGTTGCGGCCAAATAAACCGTTCCATCACTCACCGGCAAAATGGAAAGCCATCGCACCGAAGGACCATCGCCCAACCCCGTTGCGAATTGCTCTAAATTCCCGGCCGCCTTATTGAATGTCTTACCCCCGTCCACAGAATTAAAAATGCTGTAGACATTGTAATTACTGAAGGAGACCATCAAACGATCTGCATTTCTGGGATCCACAGCAACACAGCTCACATAGGCCGAAGGAAACGCCAACGCCGTTATATCTTTGGGCTTCAAGGTGGCGCTCAAATCGGCACTATCTAAGCGATACAAACGTTTCAAAGTCGACCCATAATAAACACGGTGAGCGGGCTTGGAACTGACCCCAATGGCCGAAATAAATTCATTTCTGATTGGAATTGAATCTGTGCCTTTTGTCCATCCAAAAGAGATACTATCGTTATTACCAGCCAACGGAATTGTCCTCAATTTGTTGTTTCGCCACAAATACTTACCACCCGCCAAATACATCGTATTATTATCGGTTGGATCAAGCAAAAAAGGATTGATAAACAAGTATTTCTCACCCCCTACTGGGTCAATTCTGGCATAGGATGTACGATTTCCATCGGCGTCTACCGTTGCTTTAATCATCTTACCTAACTGCTTAGAAAAGTAATGGAGTTTTGCTCCATCTTCCATCGCACAATAAGAACCATCGCCAAAATATACCGTAGTCCATGGGGCTTTTGAATTCATTGAAACCGTCATCAACTGATTGTTATCCTGTGCGCCTGCCACCAATAGCGGACTCTCCGGCGTACCGTGATCCAAGGCCACCGTATAAAACTGTGTCGTTAAGTATCCATTATTCAACGATTCCCACTCAAATGGAGCAACGGCCAAATTCACCGACCTAAAAACGCCCCCATCATTGGCATTGAGCAACTTGCTACCATCGTTTGGATAGAACAACAAATTGTGTTGATCAGGGTGATGATTGGCCCACACCCCTACGTCTGGAAACTGCGCTTTCATTTTGTAGCCACCAATTTTCTCGGTATTCATGGAGTCCGAAAACGCTGTCGTTGAGCGATACACATTCGTCCCGCCGATATAAACTTCGTTGGACTTACCCGGCCTAACGCAAACCAACATATCATAGGAACCCTGCACATTCCATCGATCAAACGGACTTCCATTAGGCAAATTCATCGACAGGTCTTCCCATTTACCACTGTCGCCACTGCCATCACCCGCTATATAAGTATATCGATACAAACCATTCCACTCAATATCCCCTCTATAGTTCGCACTTTTTCGTCCAAACCCATCGGTATTCAATAAAAAGTAAACTACATTTTCGTTGTTCGGATCAATGCCAATCACAATTCGCTTGTAGGTTGTGCCCAAGAATGATGGGTTTATATTAACGAGTTTCCCGTCGTTGTCCGCACGAAACATACCTTTCTTGGCACCATCAGAACTCGAGGTTGCGTATACTATCCCCTTGGTTGTGACAGCCACATCGGTAAAATACCCGCCAGACAATTGACTAACCCATGTTTTACCCCCATTTGAACTGCGCTGAATTTGATCATAAATGGCCGCATAAATTTCATTCGTCGTATCATGAGCCGATTGGTCTACCACCACATTCCAAACCAATTGCCAGCCCGTTGTAAACGTCAATGGATTCCCACCCGATGTAGATGCGATGGCCTGCCACGACTTGCCTGAATCATCGGAAGAAAACAAGCCATCGCCCAAATAATAGGCTCCTCTGGCACCGGCGCTCTGACCGTACGCTTCCCCTGTCCCCATATACCATCTTTGCTGATGATTGGGTCGGATATCTTGAGCGATGCACGTTGCACTTCTAAACTCATTTGTCGCTTGGGTCGGACGCCAAGTTTTCCCATCATCCGCACTCAACCACATTCCACCAGAAACCGAACCGGCAAGAATTCTTTTGGTGTTGGCGATGTCTATTCCAAGAGCGCGCGTCCTACCCCCAATAAAATACGGACCTCGATGTATCCAACCGGTGCTTTGTCCCATTGCCAACGGGTTGACATCTGTATTTTTTGGCAGTGTAGATACATACATCAGTTCTCTCTGACGCATATTTAGGGGGATATTGCCCGTTTCAGGATCCGCCAATCGCTTCAATTCCCATTGCCAACGAGCAGATGCTCCGTGTTCCATCGCTGATACCTGGCCGATGGCCGAACCACTCAACGACAGTAAACATCCAATCGAAGTTAATTTTACCAAATGCAAAAAGCGAGTCATAGTTTACGAATTTACTAGAGACGATGGGAATTGTTGTTACTTTGCCTACATGAATCACCGCGCAGTGATAGTTTTTTCGATTTTTACGATTTCTGTTTCGTATCTGATTGCGACCAAACCCCCAAAGTCTGGCGCCACAGACGTATCTAACTCTTCTTCTCAAATCAGCGGAACCGCCAAAGACACATCGATGACCGAGGCCTTTGTGATTGGGCGATTTCTTCCCCAAACGCATGTCCGATTTCAACTGGTCCCTGCGCATCTCTGCAGCAAGTCGATGTATCTTCAGAAAGAAGTCATTATCGCTTTTCAGCAAATGAAATTTGCCGCTGCTAGCGAAGGGGTATCGTTAAGAATCATCAGTGGAACACGAAATTTTTGGGAGCAAAAAGCCATTTGGGAAAGAAAATGGAATGCCAATCTTCCACAATTTGGCGCTTCTGCAAACAATGCGCGGGAAATATTGAAATATAGCAGTATGCCGAGCAGCAGTAGACATCATTGGGGCACCGACATCGACATTAACAATTTGAGTCCTACGTATTTCACAACTGGCAAGGGCCTTAAGGAAGTACTTTGGTTACGCAAGAATGCAAGCAAATTTGGCTTTATTGAGGTGTACTCCCCACGCGCGAGTGGTCGACTCACTGGCTATGAACCCGAAGCCTGGCATTGGTCGTACAGCCCCCTATCATCCCAATATTTGGAATACTACAATCAGAACATACAATATATTGATATTAAAGGATTTACCGGCTGCGAATGGGCCAAGGAATTACGAATTATTGAAGATTTTGTAAGTGGGGTTTCGAGAAAATAAAATAAATACGAATTATCATTGAATTACATTCAACGCTCAATCCAAACTGCGATTTTTTAAGTAATTAGTTGCTATGAAATTGGCTACGAATAAACCAGCAACATCAGCAAAAAAGTCGCCCCATTCTGCACTTCGATAATTGGTTAAATACAATTGTAATAATTCAATACCACCACCAATCAATACCCCAATTATTAAAAACAAAGTCATCGAATTTCTAAAATTAGAATTTTCGTAACTCCATGCAAAGCATAGCATGAAATATAATCCAAAATGCACCCATTTATCTACACCCAACCATCCAAATCTCTCTAATCCAGAAACACGAGGCATCGTGGTCAAACATAAATATAAAATCAGTACAAGCAAACCTAAAGTATACTTGTACTGAAAGATATATTTCATTAAATCAAATTTTCAATTATCCAACCATCGCAACGTAATCGGCATGACTCATCAAACCGTCTACTTCCGATGGGTTGCTCATTTTCACTTTCACCATCCAACCATCACCATAGGGATCGCTATTTACTGACTCAGGTGATGCATCCATGTTTGCATTCACTTCAATGACTTCACCGCTTACGGGCATGTACAAATCGCTCACAGTTTTCACTGCTTCTACTGTACCAAAAACCTCATGCGCAGCAAGTGTATCGCCTTGAGAAGAAATGTCAACGAATACGATATCACCCAATTCACTTTGAGCGAAATCAGTTACGCCAATTGTGGCGACATCGCCATCAACCAAAACCCATTCATGGTCTTTGGTGTACTTCAAATTATCTGGAAAGTTCATAGTTAGTTATTTTATGCTGTTTTTTTGGTCCAAATCATGCGCAACAAATTCGAAACCTTTGATTTCAAATCGTTACGATCTACTATAAAATCTAAAAATCCGTGTTCTACCAAGAATTCAGAGCTCTGAAATCCTTTTGGCAAATCACGACCGATGGTTTCACGAATCACCCGAGGACCGGCAAAGCCAATCAATGCTTCGGGTTCAGCGATATTTACATCACCTAACATCGCAAAGGATGCGGTAACTCCACCCGTTGTCGGGTTTGTAAGCAATGAGATATAAGGAATACCTGCGCGATCGAGCAAAGCCAATTTAGCACTGGTTTTTGCCATTTGCATGAGCGAGAATGCCGCTTCCATCATACGAGCACCACCCGATTTTGAAATCATCATAAATGGCGTACGTGTTGCCAACGAATAATCAATGGCGCGAGCTATTTTCTCACCCACAACACTACCCATAGAACCACCGATGAAGTTAAAATCCATACAAGCGATACAAAGGGGCTGACCGTCAATGTTACCGTGAGCAGTTCTTACCGCATCTTTCAATCCGGTTTTGCGTTGCGCAACAACAATACGATCCGTATAGGGTGCTGAATCTGTAAATTTCAATGGGTCACCGCTGCTCAAATCCGCATTGATTTCCGTAAACTGATTTTCATCAAAAAGAATATCGAAATACTCCATTGAGCCAATGCGCTCATGATAGGAGCAAGACGGACAAACATAGTTCTTTAATATCCATTCTTTGGTAGGCGCCACTTCTTTACAGCGCTTACACTTTTCCCATAACCCATCGGGCGTAGGCTTTTTGTCCTTGGTTTTAGTTAAAATCCCATTCCAGGTTCGTTGGTACCATTTCGGTCCATCGCCTGCAAGGTCTTCGTCGTCTTCGAAATCAAGATTCATGCCGACAAATTACGCCAAATCGATGCTGCTATCCAAATAAACGCTTTGAACAGAGTTTAGCAACTCAACACCTTCATTCATAGGCTTTTGGAATGCTTTACGACCCAAAATCAAACCAGAACCACCGGCACGTTTGTTAACAACGGCTGTAAAAATCGCTTCTTCGATATCGCCTTGACCTTTAGATTCACCACCAGAGTTGATTAGACCGGCTCTTCCCATGTAGCAATTTGCCAATTGGTAGCGTGTTAAATCGATCGGGTGATCTGTAGATAATTCAGAGTATACTTTTGGATGTGTTTTACCGTGTTTGGTAGCCAAATATCCGCCATTATTTACTGGCAATTTTTGTTTGATGATATCGGCTTGAATGGTTACTCCCAAGTGGTTTGCTTGACCTGTTAAATCCGCACTTGCGTGATAATCAACACCATCTGTCTTGAAGCCGTTGTTTCTAAGGTAGCACCAAAGGATGGTAGCCATACCCAATTCGTGAGCGCGCTCAAAAGCTTTTGCCACTTCAACAATCTGACGTGCGCTTTCTGGGCTTCCGAAATAAATGGTAGCTCCTACTGCGGTAGCACCCAAGTTCCAAGCTGCATCAACCGAACCAAACATGATTTGGTCAAACTTGTTGGGGTACGACAAAAATTCGTTGTGGTTTAACTTAACGATAAATGGGATTTTGTGAGCGTATTTGCGAGCATGCATCGCCAAAACACCATAGGTTGAAGCAACGGCATTACAACCGCCTTCGATAGCCAACTTGATGATGTTTTCAGAATCAAAATAAATAGGATTTGGAGCAAAAGAAGCGCCTGCACTGTGCTCAATTCCTTGATCTACTGGAAGAATACTCAAATAACCTGTGCTAGCCAAACGACCGTGACCGTACAATTGTTGCAAGCTCTTCAATACTTGAGGGCTGCGGTTTGTTTGCGAAAAAATGCGGTCTACAAAATCAGGCCCTGGAGCGTGAATCATAGATTTATCGATGGTTTTACAGTTGTGATCCAACAAGAATTCTGCTTGTGAACCGAGCAAAGATT
>JBEGUW010000171.1:0-8225 GCA_041178665.1 Bacteroidota bacterium | reverse complement strand
GATGCCATGCTCTTCTTTCAAAATTTGAGCAAGCTCGTTAACCTCTTTTACAGTAAGGTTTACCAACTGGTTCGCGAATTCTTTTAAATCTACCATTGTTATTTAATTTAAGTGTTTTTTTTGTTTAGTTTCTTTCTTCAAGCGCCTTGATTAAGCCGCCAATTTTTTGTGGTCCGTTAGCTTGCAATGCACCAATAACATTCTTGATGGGTGACTGCAACAAACCGATGATTTCGCCGATCAATTCTTCTCTTGACTTCAATTGTATCAAAGCCATCAACTGATCGTCGCCAATAAATACTGAATTATCAATCCAAGCACCTTTTAACAAAACGTTTGGAGATGTTGAACGGAAATCCTTGATAGATTGAGCCGGCGCCTTCTGAGACTCCGATGTCATTACACAAGTAGTGCCTTTCAACGTGCCTTTCAAATCACCAAAATCTTTTCCGCTTTCCTCCATTGCAATACGCAACAAAGTGTTTTTTACCATGCGCATCTCTACACCACGCTCAAACAACATGCGACGCAATTTATTGGTTTGGTTTGCAGTTAGTCCGGTAGTATCTGTAAGATAAACAAAAGTGTTTGTCTTAAAGGTTTCGGTTAACTCGGCAACCACTATTGATTTATCTGCCTTATTCATCGCTTTATAATCCTGGGATTGATTTAATGTCTATACTCACACTGGGACTCATAGTACTGCTCATGTAAATACTGCGGAAATACGTTCCCTTTGCAGCACTTGGCTTCAATCGTTGCAATACCTGCACTAATTCCAATGCATTTTCACTCAACTTGTCAGATTCGAAAGATACTTTTCCAACTGAAGTGTGGATGATTCCGGTTTTGTCAACCTTAAAGTCGATTTTACCCGCCTTAACCTCAACAACCGCTTTTCCAACTTCCAATGTAACTGTACCACTCTTTGGATTTGGCATCAAGTTACGAGGACCTAAGATTTTACCCAAACGACCCAACTTTGCCATTACACTAGGTACAGCAATGATGATATCGATATCGGTCCAACCACCAGCGATCTTCTCGATGTAATCGTCCAAACCTACGTGATCCGCTCCTGCGTCACGCGCTTCCTGTTCTTTATCAGAAGTACAAAGTACCAACGTACGAACCACCTTGCCCAAACCGTGAGGCAAAGATGCAACGCCACGTACCATTTGATTGGCCTGACGAGGATCTACGCCCAAACGAACATCGATATCTACCGATGCGTCAAATTTGGTGGATGAAATTTGCTTAAGGATGTTACTAGCCTCTAGCAAAGTATACGACTTGGTGTTGTCGTATTTAGCTTCCGCTTCTTTTCTTTTTTTACCAACTTTCATAATTCAAATCAATTAAATGGGGCATCCCCTGTTACCGTGATACCCATACTGCGGGCTGTACCTGCAACCAATTTCATGGCAGACTCTACAGTAAAGCAATTCAAATCTGGCATTTTATCCTGAGCGATGGTCTGAACCACATCCCATGATACAGAACCTACCTTCTTACGGTTGGGTTCAGTAGAGCCTTTTTGGAGCTTAGTAGCTTCCAACAATTGAATTGCAACTGGGGGAGTTTTGATTACGAAGTCGAATGATTTGTCCGAATAAACGGAAATCACGACCGGCAATACCTTCCCCATCTTGTCCTGCGTGCGCGCATTGAATTGTTTGCAAAAATCCATGATGTTCAAACCTTTTGAACCCAAAGCCGGACCGATTGGAGGCGAAGGGTTTGCTTGACCACCTTTTACCTGGAGCTTGACGAAACCTGTTATTTCTTTTGCCATTGTTACTGTTACAATTTTTGTATTTGGTTATAATTTAACTCAAGAGGCGTACGGCGACCGAAAATCTTCACCATAACCTTGAGCTTGCGCTTTTCTTCGTTTACTTCTTCGATAACACCGTCGAAATCATTGAACGGTCCATCTACCACTTTCACCGACTCACCTACTAGGAAGTGTTCTTCATCCATTGCTTCCGAATCGCTTAAGCTATCGGCGGTACCCAAAATACGACTTAACTCGTTTGGACGCAATGGAACAGGTTGGTCTTTAGATCCTAAGAACCCAACGACACCCGTAACACTCTTTATCAAAGGCATGATTTCTGGATCAGATAAATCGGCATGAACTAAAATGTATCCTGGGAATGCATTTCTCTCCTTGATTGCCTTTTTACCGTTCTTAATCAAATATACCTTCTCTGTTGGAATCAGAATTTCAGGCACAAAGTCGCTCTTACGATCGCGCTCGAGCTCAACCGTAATACTGTGCTTTACCTTCTTTTCCTGTCCGGTAATTGCACGAACCACGTACCACTTGTGTCTGTCTTCTGCCGTTGTCATGATTATTTAAATAGTTTATAAAATTGGGTTAAACTTACACCCAATACGCTGTCAAGCCCCCATATTACTAGGGCAAATAATAATGAAGCGACAAGCACAATCCATGTGCTTTCCCTCAGTTCTTCCCATGTAGGCCAGCTGACTTTGTTAACCAACTCGTCTCTGGTCTCACGGAAATAGTTATTTATTCTTCCAAACATCGCGCTTTTATTAGCACGGGCACAAGGATTCGAACCCTGATCAAAGGTTTTGGAGACCTCTATTCTACCATTGAACTATGCCCGTATAAATGGGAGCATCTTACAATGCCCCCATTATATTCTTAATAGCTCGGCTATTACTCGATAATCTCAGTTACCTGACCAGCACCTACGGTTCTTCCACCCTCACGGATAGCGAAACGCAAGTTCTTTTCCATAGCGATAGGCTGAATCAATTCAACTGTAATTGATACGTTATCACCAGGCATGATCATTTCTGTACCTGCAGGCAAACTGATTTCACCAGTTACGTCTGTAGTACGGAAGTAAAACTGTGGACGGTACTTGTTGAAGAATGGAGTGTGACGTCCACCTTCTTCTTTGCTCAATACGTACACCTCAGCATGGAACTTCTTGTGAGGAGTAACTGATTTAGGAGCACAGATAACCATACCGCGACGGATATCATTTTTGTCGATACCACGCAACAAGATACCAGCGTTATCACCCGCTTCACCACGATCCAACAACTTACGGAACATTTCTACTCCAGTACAAGTTGATGTCAATGTTGAACCAAATCCGATGATTTCTACAGCGTCTTGAACGTTGATTACACCACGCTCGATACGACCAGTAGCAACTGTACCACGACCAGTGATCGAGAATACATCTTCTACAGGCATCAAGAAAGGCATATCAACCAAACGTGGTGGAACTGGAATCCACTCATCTACAGCCGCCATCAATTCCATGATAGTAGCTACCCACTTCTCGTCTCCATTCAATCCACCCAAAGCAGATCCACGGATAATCGGAGTGTCAGATGAGAATTCGTAGAATTCTAACAATTCACGCATCTCCATTTCAACTAAATCCAACATTTCTGGATCGTCTACCATGTCGACTTTGTTCATGAATACAACCAAACGAGGAACACCAACCTGACGAGCCAACAAGATATGTTCGCGTGTCTGTGGCATTGGACCGTCTGTAGACGCAACCACCAAAATCGCACCATCCATCTGTGCAGCACCCGTTACCATGTTCTTTACATAGTCGGCGTGACCTGGACAGTCAACGTGAGCGTAGTGACGGTTGGCCGTTGAATACTCAACGTGAGCCGTGTTAATTGTGATACCGCGCTCTTTCTCCTCAGGAGCAGAGTCGATTGACTCGAATGAACGCATTTCAGAAAGACCAGCCTTGGCCAGTACAGTAGTGATGGCCGCAGTCAAAGTGGTCTTACCGTGGTCTACGTGACCAATAGTACCAATGTTCAAGTGCGGCTTGGAACGGTCAAATGTTTCTTTTGCCATAGTTGTTTGTTTTGTGTTGTTTTTGTTTTTGAGCCAATGAGGGGAATTGAACCCCTGACCTTTTCCTTACCAAGGAAACGCTCTACCCCTGAGCTACATCGGCTTATCCCCACAAGAGTTGCCCCTTGTTTCGATGCGAGCGGGAGACGAGGCTCGAACTCGCGACCTACAGCTTGGAAGGCTGTCGCTCTACCAACTGAGCTACTCCCGCATTGTTAGACATAAAAGTGTAGTGGGGGCAAGTGGACTCGAACCACTGAACCCGAAGGAGCGGATTTACAGTCCGCCGCAATTGCCGCTATGCGATGCCCCCAATAAATCCAAGGTTTCCCCATGATCGGTTGCACTTTTATATCTGGAGCCACCAGTCGGGATCGAACCAACGACCTACTGATTACAAGTCAGTTGCTCTACCAGCTGAGCTATGGTGGCTTTTAACCTTAAGAACGTGTGTGACCGAGGCCACTATCCCAAAAAGGACTGCAAAAATAGTATTTATTTATGAATTGACAAACCCTTCTTGCATTTTTTACACATAAATTTTACTGTCCAATTCATCCGTCCCCCAAAAACACCATTTCCTCAATTACCAATATCGCCTCTACAATTTCTTTTATACCTTTGTACCCTATGCAAAAACGCATCCTTATCGCCGTAACCCTATTGGTCTCTGCCATCCTCATTACCTTTGTGTTATGGCGCAATATCAATAACACTACCGCCATTTCCCACGACATATTTGCCCTCAAATCGCCGCAGAAAATTACCAAAATTACCTTCTCCCCCAACAATACCAAACTGCCTTATCTTTCCTTAGAAAAAATTAATGAGCATTGGATCGTTCGCACAGAAACCCAAACTTTTCCCGCCGATACCCACGCAATTCACGAATTACTCTATTGGGCGATGCCTCAATTGCAAGTAAAATGTCCCGTGGCCGACGCATCAAAAGAAACCGTAACCAAAGATATCGCCCTAAACGGCACTAAAGTCATCTTCTCACAAGACAATAAAGAAGTACATACCCTTTACGTTGGATTCCCCACCCCCACCCAAGACGCTACCTATATGTATTTCCCCGGCACAGAACGCCCTTGCGAAATCACCGTCCCCGGATTTGTTGGCTACCTCACACCCTATTTCAATACCAATATCCAACTCTGGAGGTCGATGTTTATGATCGATGCGTCCGTCTCCGACATCAAATCGATAAAAGTCACCTACCCCGCACAGCCCCAAGAATCATTTATGATTTCCCAAGATCACGATCGAATCGAATTAAAAACACTTCAGAACCAATCCATCCCAGCCAACCAAAGCTTAATCGCTGGATATTTGGAATTGTCTAAGACGCTCGCCCGCGAAGCGGGCGAGCCAGCCGCTATCAATAAAAGCAGCCTCGCAATCAAAACAATCACCCAATCCCAACCCGTCGTGATTTTTGAATATACCTTCACCTCTCAAGCCGCAAAAACCATCACCATCTACCCCATGGACGTTACCGCCGGCGAAACCTATAGCATGGAAGAGAAAAATGGCAAACTCAAAACCAAAGAAACAAATATTTACTGGGCCAAAGAATCGGGCGATCCCCTGCTTTGGGTGATTCAAGACATCGTTTTGCATAACCGACTAAAAAAATTGAGCGATTTTAACAATCGTTAACACCAAACCCAACCGGAAAGTCACCCCCTCAACCAAAGTAAACCCGCAAATTATTTCTTCAACCAAGCCCCCAATCATACAGTGAAATTTCAGTTTTCCATCGCCGGTGCCGTCCTTGGCCTCATGTCTTCAGGCCCCACAGGCGCAGTCATAGGCTTTCTCGTTGGCATGTACATCGACTTCGTAAATACCCCTGAAAGCGAACGAAATAAAACCAATAGCGCCTATCAACAGCGAAGCCATAGCCAAGATTATTACAGCGACAACTACCCGCCTTCCGATTTCAAAAACTCCCTGCTTATCCTAATAGCAGCCACCATGAATGCCGATGGGTCGGTCCTTAGAAGCGAACTCGATATGGTTAAATCGATGCTTATCCGCACCTATGGAGAAGATGAAGCCCGAATGCTACTGCTCCGACTTCGCGATTACCTCAAACAGTCGCACAACCTCGCCGAAGTATGCAGAAACCTGCGCAACCGAATGGGCTATTCGCCCCGACTAGAACTGCTTCACGTATTATTTAGAATTTCTCGCGCCGATGGCGATATCTCTGCCCCTGAAATCAACCTCCTTCAGCAAATTGCCACCCAGCTAGGCATCAGCACCCCCGATTACCTTTCCATTCGTGCCATGTTCGTGGCCTCCCCGGATAGCGATTTTCAAATTCTGGAAATCAGCACCTCTGCAACCGAAGAAGAAGCAAAAAAAGCCTATCGCAAAATGGTGATGCGCTTTCACCCAGACAGATTGGGTGGACTGGACGATGCAGAAAAAAAAGCAGCGGAATCCAAATTTCTTAAGGTCCAACAAGCCTACGAAAACATCAAAAAATCCAAAGGCTGGTCCTGATGCGCGTTCACATCGCCCTGTTTTTCGTTAGCCTGCTCTATGCAATCCTATTTTCCTGGGCCGGGCAAATCATGCCCAACTATTTGCGACCTGAAGCCTTCGTTATGCTCCGCGTTATCACCGCTACAATACTATTTTACCTTGTCGCCCTGACCCAAACGAGAGAAAAAATCGACTGGAAAGCCCATGGCAAAGAACTTGCGATTTGCGGATTTTTTGGTACAAGCGCCAACATGTATCTATTTTTTCACGGCTTGGCCCTTACCCACCCAATCAACGGCGCCATCCTCATGTTGGTTACACCGTTATTTGTCGGCATATTCGACCACATCCGCGTCAAAGCCTATCCCAAACCATGGTTCATCGTAGGGACAATCATTGCCGCAGCTGGCAGTATTTGGTTGATGATTGGCAAAGGCGCTGTATTCAATAAAGAAACGCTAACGGGCGATCTCTACGTCGCCGTAAACGCCCTATTCTATGCCATCTATTTGGTCCGCGTAAAACGCATCGCCCATATATACAAACCCATCACCATCAATAAGATAACTTTCACCTTTGGCACTTTATACATGTTACCCATTGGCGGATTGGCATTATTACACACCGATTTCCAAGCCTTCACACCCAACGTCACCGCCAAAGTCATTTATGTCTTATTCTTCACGAGTTTCTTGGTTTATCTACTCAATTCTTATGCGGTAAAAAAAGCGGGGCCCACACTTGCGGGGTTGTACATATACCTTCAACCGGTAATGGCTAGCATCATTGCGGTATTGCTTGGAGCCGATACATTAACTGTCACCAAAGTCGCTACGATGACCCTAATCATGGGCGGCGTATTTTTGGCCACACGGTTCTCTCCGAAATAATCCAAAAAATCGTTATCTTTGCACTTTATACAATTATGCGTACCAAAGAAGCCAACGACATACTCAACAGCGCTATCGAAAGTGTAGAGACAAACGTCATTTCCGCCGAGACCCTTATTCCTCAGTTGCAAGCAGCTCGCGAACATGCACTTCAGGAAAACGATCCTTTGGTGACGCGCGCATTGCGTTTGGCTTGGCAGCATTTGGAATCAAATGAGGCGTTTGACACCGAATTGGCAGAAGAAATCGAAACTCCAGAAGAGAATTTCGCTTATTTCTTGGCTCTTTGCGTAAAGTCGGACAACGCCCTCAACCGTGATGAGTTGCGCGTTATGACAAACCAGCTCCAGCAGTTGGCCTAAGCCATCTCGATGCAAGGGTGTCGCACCCATATCGCTCGCGTACTTCTGGCCCTAACACTTCTGTTTCAGGGCAATTATCAACATACCCATTTTCATCTCAATTGGTTCGAGCTCAGTCAACACGAAGTTCATGTTCCAATTCATATACACAACCATGATTGCGAATCTCAAGCCCACGTATCAGAGGACTGTTCGGCTTGTGATTTTGCAAAAACAAGTCTAATTCCCTTTTCTCCGGAAAACACTATATCCCCTGAGGCACTGGGATATAGTTACCCAAAGACCCCAAAGACCTCAACCACAAAACAATCTCCCTTACCTACAAAAAATAAGGCACCGCCTTTGGTTTGATTCCCCGATTCTTTCAGGTACAATCAAACCAAAACAACATGAAAAAACACTCCTTTGGGTGCCTTTTATTTCTATTTATTTTTGGCGATCTCATCGCCCAGAAATTGGACTGCCCATACCAAATCCATGTTTGTGTAATTGGTGCGCAACCCCTTGCAGAAATAGCGAAAACCATTGAACATGCCGAAATTTTCATCGAAAAAGACCATCGCAAAACCTTTACCGATGGCAATGGCATGGCGAGTTTTG
>JBEGUW010000170.1:0-2935 GCA_041178665.1 Bacteroidota bacterium | reverse complement strand
AATGTATTGATGTCGGCCGGAATATTCGCTCCTTTAAAATCGTAATACTTCCAGAATGGCTTGCAACCACTTGTGGCTATGGCCAGAAATAGCAGCACAAAGTATATCGACCGATAGGGTTTTGCAATGACTTTCATGGCTTAGTCCTCCAATTCGTATTGTTTTATTTTTCGATACAATGTCCGCTCCGAAATGCCCAATTCATCGGCGGCTTTCTTGCGTTTGCCATGGTTTTTTACCAAAGCCCGTTTGATCATCTCAATTTCTTGGGCCTCTAAACTCAGCGTTTGGGTAGATGGGTAACTTTCGGCGTCCTGGAAATCGTCGTCGTCTTCCTCTTCATGATGAATGATGATGGGGTTGGGCGTTCCGCTGGGTTCTGCGTAAACAGGATTGACCATCGTGGCTGGAACAGTTGGAGTGGGTGTTACGGTCGACATTGCGGTACTCATTGGCTGACGTGCATCGAGGTTGCCTTCGAGGAGTCCGAAAACCACCTTTTTTAGGTCGTTCACGTCGCGCTTCATATCGATCAGTACTTTGTAAAAAATATCGCGCTCGCTCATGCCTTCCGTACCATCGATTTTGCCCAAAAGCATCGGCAATGGCGGTTCTACATGGGGTATATATTTGGCGATGATGTGTTCGTTGATGCTAGGACCGGACTCAAGTACGCAAATTTGCTCGGATACGTTTTTGAGCTGACGTACATTGCCAGGCCAAGGGTAGTTGATGAGCAATTGCTGTGCTTCTGCGGTGAGTTCTAGCAAATGGCTGTGATGGGTTTCGGCGAAGTCCGATGCGAATTTTCTGAATAGCAGATAAATGTCTTCTTTGCGTTCGCTCAATTTTGGAACGCGAATGGGAACTGTAGCCAATCTATAGTATAAATCTTCCCTGAATTTGCCTTGTCCTGCCCTTTCGAGTAAATCTCTGTTGGTGGCCGCAACCACGCGCACATCGGTTTTTTGCACCACCGAGCTACCTACTTTGATGAATTCGCCATTTTCTAAAATACGCAGCAGTCTGGCTTGGGTGCTCAATGGCAATTCGCCCACTTCATCCAGGAAAATTGTGCCGCCGCTTACCGTTTCGAAATATCCTTTACGCTTGTCGGTAGCACCGGTAAAAGCCCCTTTTTCGTGACCAAATAATTCAGAATCTATCGTTCCTTCTGGAATTGCACCGCAGTTTACCGCGATAAAAGGAGCGTGTTTTCTCCCACTTAGGTGATGAATGATTTTACTGAAACTCTCTTTTCCTACTCCGCTCTCTCCAAGAATCAACACGTTCATGTCGGTTGGGGCCACCTTGATCGCCGTCTCTAAAGCGGTTGTCAATAGTGGTGAGTGCCCAATAATACTGAATCTCTGTTTGATAAGTTGAATGTCCATACGCTTCGTTCCTATTTACAAAGATACGAAAAAACTGACTTTTTGTCATATAGAATCGCTATAATCGATCGGGGTAGGTTCTGAGTAGATAAAAATGGGTTTTAAACGATTGAATGTGAATAAACTGTTGGGTTTTATTGAGGTATTTTGGCTTGATTTGAAGTTGCAACATGGAGCACGACGAAGATTTGGATTCACCACAGGAGGAAGTCTCTGGTACTGGCGTTACGGGTAATCTGGGCGAGGTGCGTGCCGTGGGCGGGATGTACAAGGATTGGTTTGTTGAATATGCCAGTTATGTAATCTTGGAGCGTGCCATTCCGGCCTTGGAAGATGGTTTGAAGCCCGTGCAGCGCAGGATTTTGCATGCGATGTATGAGATGGACGACGGTCGTTACAATAAGGTGGCGAACATCATTGGGTCCACGATGGCTTATCACCCACACGGCGATGCTGCGATTGGCGATGCGTTGGTGAATTTGGGTCAGAAAGAGTTGTTGATCGACACCCAAGGTAACTGGGGCGATGTTAGGACTGGAGATAGGGCTGCGGCGCCAAGGTATATCGAGGCGAGGTTAAGTGCATTTGCGAAAGAGGTTGCGTTTAACGAAAAAACTACCAATTGGCAGTTGAGTTACGATGGTAGGAAGCGTGAGCCGGTTACGTTGCCAATGAAATTCCCATTGTTGTTGGCGCAAGGCGTTGATGGTATTGCGGTGGGTTTGAGTACGAAAATTATGCCCCACAATTTTATAGAGTTGTGTGAGGCGAGTATTGATATTTTGCGGGGTCGGAAAGTGAATATGTTGCCCGATTTCCCAACCGGTGGGTACGCCGATTTTTCGATGTACAACGAGGGAAGGAAGGGTTCTAGGATTCGTGTTCGTTCCAAAATTGAGGAGAAGGATAAATCTACTTTGTTGATTAAGGAAATTCCTTTCGGAACCACTACGGGATCGCTCATTGAGAGTATTATCAAAGCGAGTGATAACGGGAAAATTAAGGTTAAGAAGGTGATTGACAATACGGCAAGGGATGTAGAAATCGAGGTGCAATTGGCTCCGGGGATTAGTCCTGATTTGGCCATCAATGCTTTGTATGCCTTTACCGATTGCGAAGTAAGTATTTCGCCGTTGGCCTGTGTGATTCACGAGGACAAGCCCAAGTTTATGGGGGTGAATGATATCCTGAAAGCATCGACCCAAAACACGTTGGATCTATTGCGTCAGGAGTTGGAAATCGAGCTCGGCGAGTTGGAGAACAAGTGGCATTTTTCGTCGTTGGAGAAGATTTTCATCGAAAAGAGAATCTACCGCGACATTGAAGAGTGCGAGACGTGGGAAGCGGTGCTGTCGGCCATCGACAAAGGTTTGGAGCCTTATAAGAAGTTGTTCCGCAGGGAAATCGTACAGGACGATATCGCTCGGTTAACGGAGATAAAAATTAAAAGGATTTCTAAGTTCGATAGTTTCAAGGCGGACGAATATATCAAGGGGCTGGAGGACGATATTGTTGAGGTGAAAAATCACTTGGACAATTTG
>JBEGUW010000169.1:0-9911 GCA_041178665.1 Bacteroidota bacterium | reverse complement strand
CCAATCATCAATACCCTCTCCGATAATCCAATACTAGGTCATATCACAACTTTTGGTGGACATCCAGTGGCCTGCGCAGCAGGCCACGCCGCATTCAATGTCCTACTTGAAGAAAAATTGATGGATACAGTATCGTCAAAATCCGAGCTCTTTAAGGAACTACTTATTCATCCTAAGATCAAGCAAGTACATGGCATGGGTTTACTGCTGGCCGTT
Organism: Bacteroidota bacterium; assembly: GCA_041178665.1. Classification (GTDB taxonomy): domain Bacteria; phylum Bacteroidota; class Bacteroidia; order NS11-12g; family UBA955; genus UBA955. Next base: position 9,695 of record JBEGUW010000169.1, on the reverse strand, counting down.
GAACTTGATTCATTCGATATCGTAAATGCATGTATTCAACAAATGCTGGATCAGAATCTATTCGCAGATTGGTTCCTTTATGCACCCCATTGCCTTAGAATTTGCCCTCCATTAACCATCACAAATCAAGAAATTGAGTTGGCTTGTACGTCGATTTTGCAAATATTGGATAAAATGTGAGCCTCGTTTGGGGGTATTCAATACTATATTTGTTTTATGAAAGTGTTTTTTGCGATTTTTGCAACAACACAATAATATTTTCTTATGATTCGCAAATACCTTCATCACGCACTGCTAGCCCTGGTTTTTATGCTTGGCTTGATTTCTATGCAGTCCTGTGAGAGAATCAACGAACACAAAGAAAATGGATTGCAATTGGCCACAGATTTTTGTGTGATGCAATCCGAACTTGCTTCAATCATCGAAGTTGCCGATGAAATGGGCGATCAAACAACGGGAAAAGGAACACCCTCAAAATTCGTCCTTGGAGTATTCGGAAAAGCGGCGTCAGTTAAAATTTTAGATTCAACTTTTTTTGATGGCGATGGAATTGAATTCGAAATCAATTTCGGACCCAATAAACTGCCACTTGCCGAGAATCAACGTGGATTTGATGGAAAGTATCGCGCGGGCACAATGCACATTAAAATTCAATCGCATTACATAGAAAATACTGCGAAACTTGAACTCAAAATAGATAAGTCGGACAATTTCTGGGTGGGTGCCAATCCAAACCAACCCAAAAACATGGCAATTTCCTGCTCCACCATCCGCCAAGATGCAAAAATCCATAGCCTAGCCATTGAATCATTAGATTTGTTTGGTCAGAAAACAATCACACTAGAAGGAACTGTTCAATTGTTGAAATTAACCAATTCCAAACCCGGTGTAATTGGAAATAAATACCAAATTTTGGGCAAAGGTGAATTAAAGGAATCAGATGATGAACAAAACTGGGAAATTGTGCAGCCATTAATTAAAAATGTGGTTCCGGGATGTTCAGGAGAATATATCAATGGCATGTTGGAATTGAAGGATTCTGAAAAATCTAGCACTACCATTTTAGATTATGATCCTTTCGAAAATGAATCTTGCGATCGGATTGTCCGCGTTACTATCGCTGGCAAAATCACAGATATTACCCTAGATTAATTTTTCTGGCGCCGCCACCAATTGCGTTTTGCCGTTTTTCCTTTCAAACCAAGCATGCTGAATCCCATTGGTAATCCACATCCAAGGACTGTCTAATTTATTGTTATATGTGGCAACTTGAATCAGCGTTTCCTGGGTTAGTTCTACCGAAGTGGCTTTGCATTCAATCAATATTAACGGGCTTCCAGAACTCGCAAATCCTACAATATCAAAGCGTTTGCGAAGTCCGTGTACATGGATTTCTCTTTCTACCGCAATCAGCCCAATTGGGAGATTGAATCGTTGGACTAAATGACAAATACAGTGCTGCCTTACCCATTCTTCAGGAGATAGGGGGATAAATTTTTTTCGAATCGGATCAAAAATGACTTTTTTTTGTTCCTGTTCTTGAATGTGAAATTCGTATTCGGGGAAATTTAACACTTGCACCGCTGTAAAAATACAAACCCATGGCCAAATTGAGCGACACCATTGCCAATTATTTGGATCTTCGACGTAAGATTCAAGGCAAACAGTTTTCGTCTGTGTATCTGCTTCATGGGGAAGAAGTATATTTCATCGATGCGATTACCGATTTAATTGAGGAATCAGTCCTTCCAGAATCCGAACGCAGTTTTAATCAAACAATCCTTTACGGAAAGGAAGTGAAAATTCACGACCTGATTTCAATGGCGCGTCGTTATCCGATGATGAGTCAGCACCAAGTAATCATCGTAAAAGACGCTCAAGACATCAAAGAATTTGATAAGTTGATGTCGTATCTGGAAAATCCTTTGCCATCCACCGTCTTGGTTTGTGCGTTCAGAGGTAGCAAAATGGACATGCGGACAAAAATTGGCAAGCAAGCCGATAAGTTTGGAGGTGCCTATTACGCGGCCAAACTGCGCGATTATCAAATCAAAGATTGGTTGCCCGAATATCTCAGACAAAAAGGTCGCAGTATTGATGGTGCAGCAATTCAAATGTTAGTAGAGTTGTTAGGTGCCGATCTTCCGCTGATTCACAACGAATTGATTAAACTCTTGATCAATGTAAAAGATGAGTTTATTAGACCCGTTCACGTAGAGGCCAACGTTGGATTTAATCGTGAATACAATGTTTTTGAATTGCAGTCGGCGTTGGGCCTAAAGAATTTCAATAAAGCCATCCAAATTGCACATCATATGTCGGCCCGGGCCGAAAAAGGTGAAATTCTACGCATGGTGAGCAACCTACATGGATACTTTGGTAAGATTTTATTGGTGCAACAAATGCCCGGTGCCTCTAAAGGCGAAGTGGCGTCTTCATTGGGTGTGAATCCGTTTTTTGTGGAAGAATATATGATTGCGGCAAAGAATTATTCACCGGGTGATATGGAGCGTGCATTCAATCAAATCAAACTGCTCGACCTTAAATTAAAGGGAGTACACAGGGGAGGGGCCTCAGATGGAGAGATATTAATTGAAACTGTGTTAGGAATTCTTCGCGCTCCACAACGCGTTTAATGTGATTTTTCGTATTATTTTTCCTTTATTTGTAATTGTTAAATTTAGATTATGAAAAAACTATACGTATTAGCTATTTCTGTCTTTGCCGCTGGTCTGGCAACTGCACAGGTGAGTTTGTCTACGGCTGCCGCCAATCAAGGCGATCCAGTATTGACCTCACAATCAAAAGTGCTCATCGATAAAGCCGATAATGGTGGATTCGGTGTTGCTCCTAAAACTAAAAAAACCGTTACGGCTCGTGGTCTGAACCAAAAAGCTTTTATTCGAATCGGTTCAACTTACTACGATTTGCAAACCAACTATGCTATGCCTCACCGTTTGGCGATGCATACCGATGGTGCAATTTCTGCTGCATGGACAACTTCTACTTCTGATGCCGTGGGTTTCCCTGGCCGTGGAACTGGATACAACTTCCGCAGTGCCGCTGGAAAATGGCAGCCTTCAGATAGTAACCGCGTTGAAAACGTGAGAACTGGTTGGGCTAACGTAGGTATTTTGTCGAATGGTAGCGTATTTACTATCGGTCACGATGCAACCAGTGGTGGTTTCTACATGACAACCAGTAGTTCAGCGTCTTCACGTCCAACTACAGTTACAAATATCCTTAAAGAGCCTCCTTACAAGCCAATTTGGGCAAGAACTGCAAACAATGGTGATGCCATTCACTTGATTTGTTCTTACACAGATTCTGCAGCCCCCGGCGAAGCGCGTGCTCCAAAGAGAAACGGTGTATTTGCTCCTATGGTTTATAGCCGTTCTAAAGATGGCGGTGTGACTTGGGATAAGCAGCATACTTCATTGCCTGGTTTCGATAGCACATTGACAAACAGTGGTGGTGCGGATCAGTATACAATTGATGTAAAAGGAAATACCGTTGCGATTGTGAATGCCGATATGATGCAAGGTGTTATCGCATGGAAGAGTACAGACGGTGGTAATACATTTACTCGTATCATCGTTGATACTTTCAGATACGCTCCTTGGACTGGTAAGCAGTTGATGAACGATACTCCATTTACCAACGATGGTACTTGTGACGTGATCATCGACAAAAACGATAAACTTCACGTATTTTGGGGTTTAGCTCGCGTATTGGATACTGATACTACCGATGAGAGTTACAGTTTCTATCCAGCTTATCAAAATATGATGCATTGGTCTGAAGCAACGGATAAAACTTCTGTAATTGCTTCTGGTAATGCATTTGATTCTGATGGAGATGGTGTGAACAGAATGGAACAATCTACATATGCCGCACTCGCAAGTGGTGCCGTTCCTTCGGGACTGAGTACAGTAGCCCGTTTGGGAAATACATCTTGTATGCGTCAGCCATCATCAGCGATGGATGCCAACGGAAATATCTTCTGTTTATATAGTGTTCCAGTAGAATTGGATATCTCTGATTTGGGTGCAAACTTCCGCGATATCGGTATCGTTTATTCAACCGATGGCGGTGCTACTTGGAGTGAGTCTCAAAACGTGACGCAGGTAATTGGAAAAGAAGATGATTTCGCTTCAACTTGTCGTGTAGCTGATGGTTTCGTCCACATGCACTGGCAGCAAGATGAAATTGCAGGTACAAACTTGCAAAACAACAGCGCTAACTTCGGTAACCACCCTGTAGTATTGAACTTGATTAACTATCAAGCCATCCCAGTTTCTGAAATCTTGGCAGGTACAATTGGTATCGCTTCTGTTGATCAACCCAATATTGGTGAGGTGATGGTAGTGAATCAAAACTATCCAAACCCTTTCAGTAGCAATACCAAAGTGTTGATCTACTTGACAACTCCTGGTGATGTTACCTTGGAAGTTCGCAATGCCATGGGTGCTTTGGTTCAAACCCAAAAACACAACGGATTGTACAAAGGAAACCATGAATTGGTAATCAATGCCGATGCTTTGTCTAGTGGCGTTTACACTTACACCCTGATTGCAGGTGGTAGCAGTGTGAGCAAAACGATGATGGTTAAATAAGATTTTAATTATTACGCCCAAATTTTTTGGGAATAAAGGGGCCTACAAAACATTGTGGGCCCCTTTTCGTTTATTTTTGTAGTATGTTAAAAACCAACCACTGGTATCATTGGATTAGTGCAATTGCATTTTGGTCGTTTGCTGTAGTTTTTTTTCAGAAAGACAACATTGATGTTTGGGGGTATGGCACTTGGCCCATCGTGGGTTTTTTATTTTTGTGGGGATTGTTTAGGGCTGTAAATGGGTATTTGCTCTTAAAAAAGGGACGACATGCATCGAAAGATTAAAAAAATTCTATTTTTTGTTTTTGCGGCCGCTGCGCTTTCAGCTTGCTTGGATATGGAGCACAAGGGAAAGCGAAACGATATTCCAACCAAGGGGGAATTGGAAATCGCGGTGGATTTGAACGACAGCCTGTTGTTTGTTCAGTTGATTGATAGATTTCATGATTTGTATCCAAAAGCCCATATCACAGCCAAATTTATGGCTCCCATCGCATTGCTTGAAGGGGTGCGGGATAAAAAGATTACGGCCTTATATATCAATCACGCATTTGATTCTGCAATGATTGATGCCTTAGAATCCCGACAAATCAAAGTGAGATCTCACGATATCGGAATGGGCGCAACCGCATTTATTGTCAATCGAAGCAATCCCAATAGTCGGATTTCGGTAGATTCACTCTGTTTGATGATGTCTGGCAAATGTTCGGCATGGGGCAGGAGTAATGAAAAATTGGTGTTTGCGATGTTAAAAAACGACTTGATTTACAATGATTTAGAGGGTTTTTATAGAAAGAATGCCGCGCAGCCAAACGGGAAACTGTCGTTGCCAAAGGTGGTGCAATTTGCATCGCCACAAGCTGTTTTTGACTATGTCAAAAAGACCCCCGGAGCACTAGGTTTTGTGGGTTCCAACTGGATTGCGGATCGCGGAGATACTTTGGCTAGGTTCAATCGCAAGCAGGTTAAAGTCTTGGAAGTTCAACATCCTGTTTCTAGAGAGTTCCATTTGCCATACCAATCCCAAGTTTTCGCCAAGCAATACCCATTTACACGAATAATAATGGGCTACGATCTTCAAGGGTATTCTGGATTGGCGCAAGGTTTTTTGGCCTTTTGTTGTGATCAAAGCGGACAAGTAATTTTGAAGAAAAGTGGATTATCTCCCGCTTTGCCCCCTGCGAGAACCATACAATTAGAAAATTAATGGTTTTTGGAATAATTTTTGAAAGTCTTAACACATATATAACAATTACATAGTTTTTTTGCACCCGATGAAAAAGATAAGTATTTCTCTCATTTTAAGTGTCTTGGTGAGTCTATCAGCCGCCACTGCACAAACGATTGCTGATGGTCAGCGTTACACCCGAAACGAAGAATTTGAAAAGGCAGAACAGGTTTACAAAGATCTGATCGTCAAAAAGCCAAAAGTTGGCGATAATTACTACTGGGCTGGATTGAATTACTTGGCTAAAGGTGATTCAATGAGCGCCGTAAAAATGTTTAACGATGGTTTAGGTATTGCTCCAACCAATCCTTACAATTTAATCGGTAAGGGCCATATGGAATTGCGTAAGTTCAATACGCAAGGCGCTGAAGTGTTTTTTGCTCAAGCATCGGCCGCCAAAAAGAAAATGAGACCAGTGATTAACAAAGAAATCGCTCGTGTTTATTTGATGGTGGAATTTGGAACCAATGAACAGTTGAAAGCTTATGCTGCCCGCGCCATCGATTACCTAAAAAATAGTAACCAGGATTTTGAAGCCAAAATTCTATTGGGCGATGCGATGTTGGTGCAAAATCCTACCAACTCATCAGATGCAATTCAGCAGTACATCGTAGCGAGTTATGATGCTCCATCTGACCCAAGACCTATCCTACGTCAAGCCAAAGTGTATGCCCGCGCAAGTGCTTATCCATTGTCGATTGCCAAATTGGACGAAGCCTTGGCATTGGATGTCAACTTTGCCCCCGCTTACCGTCAAAAAGCCGAAGTGTTTTCTTTGATGAAAGAGCGCGATTCTGCGGTTTACTTTTACGAAGAATACCTTCGCAGAAACGATAACATTACCGCCCGTAAATTCTATGTACAAACCTTGTACTTGGGTGGAGACTTCGATCGTTGTATTTCAGAAGGTAACAAATTGCTCGCAGTGAAGAGCATTCCAAATATTTATGGTGTAATCGCTTATGCCATCGCTGAAAAAGACAAAGCAAAGCGCCGTTTGATCGACTCAGCTTTGAATTACTATTTTTACAATTACGAACAGCAATACGTCAAACCCCAAGGACGTGAATTGCAGAGCAGTGAGAAGTTTATCAAAGCCATTTTGATGTATCGCTCAGGATTGGCTTCTGGCAACGATACCACCAAGCAACTGATGGCCGCTTCTAGTTATTCGATTCTATCTATGGTATTGTCTGATACCGGCAAAACCAGCATCAAGTCATACCAGCGTATCCAAGATATGTATTTCAATGGTAAGAGCTTTGAGCAAGCCTATGGCGTTTTGGAATTGAAGAGAAAGAAATTGGCGGGTGTTCTCAATTCTAGAGATCTCTATTTTGAAGGTCGTTGTTTAGCTGCTACCGGCAGAAATGCGGATGCATTGAAGATTTATCAAGAGTTGATCACCAACGATACCAACTATCTTACGGGTTACTATTTGATTGCGACAACATGGGCTGGGTTGGATGCAAATGATTCAACTGGAAATGTAACTGCCGCCTTTGAACGTTGGATGGGTAAATTGGATTCTACGCAGCGCGTGAAATTTGTAAATGATCGCGAAAATGCATACCGTAACATGGCCTTCTTCGCTCAAAAGCGCAAGGATTATGAAAAAGCGAGTTATTACTATGGAAAAGTGATTGAAATCCGTCCGGAAGACGAGGCTACGATTGCAGTGAAGAAACGCATCGATGAATACATGTTGAAGGTGAAAGCCAAAGCGAATAAGCCAAAGCCTGCAACGACACCCGCAGCCACCGGCACTACTGGCGCAGCAACGAGCGGTACGACAACCACTGTACCTGCAACTACCAACCCTAGCGACGGCAAATAAACTTTTACGAAACTATTTTTAAAATAAAGCCCCGATCTGCGATCGGGGCTTTATTTTTGAAATATGCCGGGAAGTGATAAAGCCATTCGTCGTTTGATTTTTGTCGCCAGTTTTTTTCTGGTTTGCAGTTTTGCGGTGAACCTGATTCATGCCCAGTCGCTTCAAAAACCGCATTCCATCCCGCCGCAATTGTATCCTAAGAGTTCTTCGACCGCAATCGCATCGAACGTAATTCCCAATACATACTTGGTCCGTGTTTCATCCTCGTGGATCAAATCCGTGTCACTGGAACCATCGTTAGCCAATCTTTCAAGTCAGCTCAAATGTCAGGATGAATCTTTTGGACTGTATCGTTTTGTTGGCAATGAATCCGTTCTACTAGAACTGAAAGCCAAAGCCAATTTGGCCGGTATCCCATTCACCTACCAACCCGAACATTATATCCAACGCAGATCGCTCAAACCCAATGATCCGTTGCTTCCTCAACAACGTTATTTGGATGTCATTCAAATGCCCCTGTCCTGGGAACAAGGAATGGCGGGTGTAAATCGCTATGGAGATACACTTGTTGTTGCCGTGGTCGACGATGGAATGGATACCTCTCATCCCGATTTGCGCGAGAATATTTGGGTGAATCGAAAAGAAATTCCCTGGAACGGAAAAGACGATGATAACAATGGTTACACCGATGATTATTGGGGTTGGAATGGCGGTGATAGTACGCCCATAATCTTTAATTCAGAATCCATTTTTTATGGCCATGGCACATCAGTCGCTGGCGTTTTGGGCGCAAGAGGAAACAATGGAATTGGCGTTTCCGGTGTGATTTGGCAAGTGAAAATGATGCCGCTGCTTTGTTACTCAACCAAGGGTGCCGATGGAGAAGTGGGGGTGGTGCGGAGTATGTTGTATGCGTATCGACAAAAAAAGAGATGGATTAATTCACAGGGCAAGGAGGGAGCAAACGTAGTAGCCTTGAATATGTCGGTTGGACTCGATAAAGCCTTTGCCAACGAAGCGCCCATTTGGTGTGCGATGTTTGATTCTTTGGCTTCGGTTGGGATCATAAGTGCAGGTGCAACAACCAATAGTAATATCGACGTGGAAAAAGAAGGCGATATTCCTAGCTTATGTCTTTCTGATGGTTTGATAGTGACCTCTAGCACGCTTTTAAATAAACAATTTGATCAGGCTGGATATGGAACGACTTCGGTGGATATTGCTGCGCCTGGGGGCGATGTATATACCGCTATACCGCGTCAAATCAATCCGGCGTCTCCGTATAAGGGAGAACAGGGTACCTCGTTTGCTGCACCGATGATAGCTGGGACCGTGGCGTGGCTCAATTCTGTAGTATGTAAGTACTATCTGGATTTGATGTCGGTTAACACCGATAGCGCAATCGGTTTGATGCGAAATTGGATTTTAACTTCTGTGGAGCCCAATAAGTCATTGGACACGGTTTGCGTTACCGGCGGTGTGCTTCAGAGTTTCAATGCTTGGAAGAAAATGGACGCGTGGTGTATGTTGCATGAACCTACCTACGGCGCTGATGATATTGTTTCAGCCAAACCCATATTATTCCCCAATCCAAGTCTAGATCAATCGTTTGAACTGGCTTTTCCGATGTCGATGCCTGTAACCGTTTCGATTTACGATGCCAGCGGAAGGGTGGTTTGGACTGGCGTAGCGAATACCAACGAAAAAATCGAAATGAACCGAAAGTTGGCTTCAGGGTTGTACTACGTTGATGCGAAAGTGGGGGGTGATTCTACCCGAATTACTTGGATTGTAAATTAATCGTTACGAAACGGGCTTGAACGCTTCAAAGGCATTCAGGCAGTTTTTGCAATAGTGCATGCTGCGGCACAGTGTAGGGCCAAACGGGGTTTGCATTTCGGTGTTGCGCGAGTTGCAATAAGGACAGGGGGTGTCGCTCAGCACATCCAATTCAATATACCCATCGTGTTTGGGTGGCGGTGCCAGTCCGTGTTGTTTCAGGGCGATGAGCC
>JBEGUW010000168.1:0-12859 GCA_041178665.1 Bacteroidota bacterium | reverse complement strand
TTTTGCTTCTTTTCTTTTGAGTTTAGTAACAGCCATTTTCTTAAAATTAGGACGCAAAAATAATGAAATTCATTGAAGAATGCAATTTTATCGAATAATTACCTCGATTAGATTCGTTTGCCATTAGAGTTATAGAATTCAATCTTGGAAACCCCTTTGGTTTTATAGACTCCAGGAGCTTGCGATGATAAATATCCTTGGCCTTGATTGAGGTTCACCATCTTGATAGAACCGTTCACAGTAACTTTAGCATAGGACGCGAGGGAAGGTGCTTTTACGAATTCAATCGCTGCCGTTTTGCCAGACCCTTGTAGTTCAAAACCTTTGGCGGGCCCATTGTTATTGGCAATCATAAATCTAACTGCTTTCCCCTTGGTTGGCAATGTTATTAATGATTTTCCATCGCCTTGATTGTAAAGCCCCAATTGGGCTCCGGACTTATATTCAAAGCTTCCGCCACTATTCATCAACACAAAGGATGGAATCGCATCGTCTCTGCCGTGAGGTACTCGCGTATTGTAATTGTTGCCCGTGCAAATAATATCATCAAATCCATTGCCGTCTACATCAAAAGCGGTCATTCCAAACACTGGTCCTGCCTGGGCCCACATTGGAAGTTCTACCATGCTGAATTTCCCTCCGTTATTTATGGCGACAAAACTCGAGAAGTAGTTGACAGTTAATTGGTTTTGTTTTAGCACTTCGGCGCCAAAAATCTCATCCATCGTTTTGCCTGCAAAATCGCCGTAAGTGGTGAACTTTTTATTAATGAAAAACGGATAAGCTTTACCCATCTCGTCCATTGTGAAGATAGGGTAGTCGGCACCATTGTATGAATAGCTCATCGTTACATCTTGACTTCCATTGCCATCAAAATCGGCCCAATATACTTTGGTAGGGCTGCCTGATTTGGCTTGGATAAAGCTGTTGTTTCCTTTATTACCGACGATATAATCTAAATCACCGTCGTTGTCGATGTCTACAGGTAAAATACTATTCATCCAGCCTGACAACGACATATCACCGACATCGCCAGTCTTGTTAATGAACTTCCCACCTGTATTCTCCATAAATATCAACGGCATCCATTCTCCGGCAAGTACAAGATCCGGTTTGCCATCGCCATTATAATCCGAAAAAACGGCGGAACAGATCATACCTGCATTTTCTAAATCAGGAGCCAAGGCAGTTGTGACATCTTTGAATTTCCCTCCATTGTTTTGAAGCAAGTAACTGCGAACGCCTAACGCTGGCCAATTGCCTGGCATAATTCTTCCAGCGACAAAAAGGTCTAAATCACCATCGCCATCAAAATCCGCTGAAGTAACCGAACTAGAACTACCGACTACACCGGGTAAAGCGCCCTTAGACTCCGAGAAATTCCCTTTGCCGTCATTGGTATACAATTTATGTTCGTATTTATTGGATGGCCAGCTAAATTCCGAACCGCCAACAGCAACGTACAAATCTTGATCATTGTCGCCGTCTGCATCAAAAAAGACCGCACCCATCACATCGACTTCCAAATTTTTCCATGGTTGTGATCTTGCAGAACTCAACTTTCCTTCGGGGCTATTATCTTGAAGCAATAGAGAAGACCCGCTGCTTTCTCGGGCTGCACCTATGAAAACATCTATCGTGCCATCGCCATTTACATCAGCAGAAGCCATTCCTGGGCCCAAGGTGGTGTATCGGTGAGGCAATAGGGGCTCACGCTTGAAATCTGGATTTTCTTGCTCAGAATGAACAAAATTGAAATTCCATTTCGATGCATTGTCGTCAAAATATCGCACTTTGCCCTGATTGCTATAATTGACCCAATTAAACTTTGTATTGGCATCGGCTGATTTCACCGTTAATGTTTGATTGGCTTTGATGTCCGTTAAAATTTGAGAACTACCGTTGGGCCAAACCACTGTAAGTTTTTGCAATTCCGTTTGAGCGCCTAATCCGATGTGGACCATATGTTCCGAAGAGCTTTGATACCCTTTACTTGGCTGGACTTCGAACTTGCGAATTTTCCCTGCGCTGTCTTCAACAATCAACTGACAACCAACGCCAAAGTGGTTTTGATTCTTTTCACCGCGACATTGAACATTCAAGTAATTGTTACTCCTATTGACATTCTTGTAGATAAAGGGTTTTTCACCTTGGTTACAAACTACTAGGTCGAATCTGCCGTCGCCATCTAGGTCACCAATTGCAGATCCTGTGCTTGAACTCAAATCCTCCAGACCCACGTCCGATGCTCTATTGCTAAAACCTTGACCTGCGTTGTTTAGGAAGAAGAAATTTTGGATTTTTTCATACGGCAGTTTTTTGAGTAACTGCTCATGATTCAGACCTTGTTTCTGCTGCTGCTCATATCGTGACTGATATAAAATGAAATCCAAATTTGTCACATCTCTATAATATCCATTAGAAATAAATAAATCGACAAAGCCATCATCGTTAAAATCCGATAATAAAGGGCTCCAGCTCCAATCCGACTTAGCCACGCCATATAAGTAGGAGAGGTCGGAAAAATGACCATTCCCCAAATTCATTTGCAAGTTGTTTTTCATGTACTGATGTTTGTACCCGTTTTTGATGCCGACCATCGTGTAGTCATAATCCTTGGGACCCATCAAGGCCATATAGCGCCTTGGACTTTCAGAAAGCATATCCACCGTAATCAAATCGCTCCAGCCATCGTTGTTTACATCAGCAACATCCGAACCCATTGAATTGGTACTGGAATGTTTAAAGAACTCATCAAATTTATCCGTAAAAGTTCCATCTCCATTATTGATGTAGTAGCAATCTGGTACATGGTAATCATTACAAACATATAAATCCATTAATCCATCATTGTTATAATCAGCGGCTGCAGCGCTTAGGCAATATCCCATTCTAACAACACCTGCTTTTTCTGAAACATCGGTAAATTTATTCCCGTCGTTGCGATAAAAATGCTGTTGGCTTGACGCATCCATATTAAGCGTCCGCGAAAAAGGAGTATTGATATTAGAAAAGAACTGATCTGCGTGGTTTCCTAAGTAGAAATCCAAATCCCCGTCATTGTCGTAGTCAAAGAACGTCGCGCATGTCGCATTTCCGGCATCATCCACGCCCCATTCGGCGCTCACTTCTTTAAAAGTCTCGTTTTTTTGATTCAAAAAGAGTCGATTTCGTTTCGAGTCTTTGCCCTTTAATGGCCCCGATGAACAAGCGTAAATATCTAGCCAGCCATCATTGTTGACATCCACCATCGTTACGCCACTAATCCATTGCTTTGTGCCGGTACCACTTTTCTCTGTAATGTCTTCAAACTTGAAATCCCCTTTATTTAAATACAGGCGAGATGATTGTTCATTGCCGGTAAAATACAGATCGTTTAGACCATCGTTGTTGATATCGCCAATCGCTACGCCGTTTCCATTGTATAGATAATGGTAAATAAATTGGTTCAACGTGTCGTTTTCAGGCACCGTATTCACGAAATCAATGCCTGTGACATCAGATTCCATTTTTTCGAAAAGCTTATCTACATTTTCATCTGAAGATTTCCCGCAGGAAACCATCATAGACATCGCCATCATACCCAATAGCGAAAAGCCACACCAGTGAAACTTATTCATAATTTATTCCTACAATATTAATGATTTATCGATTTACTTCCTTACCTGATCTACCCTTAAAAAGGTAAATAAAAATAAGGTAAATGCCCATAAACTACTTCCCCCGAAAGAAATAAATGGGAGAGGGATACCAATTGTGGGAACCAAGCCAATCGTCATCCCGATATTAATTGAAAGGTGAAAGAAAAGCACGCAAGCCAATGAATACCCGAGCACCCTGCCAAAGGTTGTTGATTGTCGTTCCGCCAAAATGACAATTCGTGTCAACAAGCCACAAAAAATCAACAGAAATACTATTGCACCAACAAAGCCCCATTCTTCCCCAATGGTATCAAAAATAAAATCGGTATGCTGCTCTGGTACGAATCCCATTTTGGTTTGGGTCCCTTTTAAATAACCGCGGCCCCACATTTCACCCGCACCGATGGCAATCTTTGACTGACGCAAATTGAAACCCAAACCGCGGTCATCTGATTTCAATCCAAGAACAAGTTCAATCCTGTCACGTTGATAGGGTTGTAAAATGCTAGAGTAAACGGTTCCTACAATGGTATAAAATGCAGCAGATACGACGGCAATGAATGTAATTAAACCGCTAATTCCTCGGTCTTTCCTTGCAAAAAACACCATGATACTACCCAATCCCAAGAGCAATCCGTAGCCATAATAGCTTGAAATTCCTGTTGCCTCACTCACAACTCTACAAATCGCTAAAAACATCAACCATACCGCTGATATTAATATGAATCCCGGCAATCCTTCGCGATACAGCACAAGGAAGAACGACAAGAAAACCAATGCACTTCCCGTATCGTTTTGGATTAAAATTATCGCCATGGGAAGTAAGAAGATCAATAAACAAATGGCGATATTTTTGGCGCCTTGAAAGCGAATTCCATAGGTTCCTAAGTACTTGGCAAGTGCCATAGCTGTCGCCACTTTGGCAAATTCACTCGGCTGAATTCCAATACCACCAAATCCAAACCATGATTTAGCCCCTGAGACCTCACGACCTAGAAATAATACGGCTATATTTAAAAGAATTGCGACCGCATAAAATCCATAGGTGAAGTAATCAATTACCACAACATTGGAATATAAAATGGTGAAAATGATAACGATAGATCCGCCTATCCAAATCAACTGTTTAATTGCGATTGGGGATAGGGAATAAAACTCTTGATTGACATCCGAGGTTGCGGAACTGATACTCAGAAAACCAATAATCACCAAAACAATGAACAGGAAGATAGATAGGCCATCTATTTTTTCTTGCGAATTGTTATTGAGCGGTGAGTATTTCAAATGGGATTATTTAATTACGCTGGTTTTTAGTCGCTCTTCCATTGCCGGCTTTGAAGTTTCCACACCAGGTTTGAGGTATTTTTCTATCATCAAGTTCGCAATTGGCGCGGCCCATGTAGCTCCAAATCCGCCATTTTCCACCAATACAGCGATGGCTATCTTTGGATTGTCCTTAGGTGCGAATGCCATATAAATAGAGTGATCCTTGCCATGAGGGTTTTGAGCGGTACCCGTTTTGGCACAAATTTCAATATCAGTGATGCCCGTGCCATTTGCTGTGCCACCTGGCTTGGTAACATCGCTCATACCATCTATAATTGTCGAAAAATAGGTTGGGTTTATCGTTGTGAATTTTTTGATTTTATACTTTCGGTCCCATCCCGTATCCTTGAATCCGTCAATCTTTTTAACCAAGTGTGGCGCATAGTACCAACCTCGATTGGCAATAATGGCGGCCACATTACAAATTTGCAAGGGCGTTAGCAATATCTCACCTTGGCCAATACTCAATGAAATTACCGTACTACTTTTCCAACGGTCTCCATGTCGACGGTTTAACTGAGCTACCGATGGGATGTTTCCTCTTGATTCTCCCAATAAATCAATATTGAGTTGACTTCCCAATCCAAATGATCGCAAGTGCTTTTCTAAGGCCGCATAACCCAATTTCACATCACCATATTTTGGATTGTCGATAATGTCTCTAAAAACCTGACAATAGTAACTGTTACATGAAATTCTAATTGATCCGCGAAGGTCTAGCGGTCCACCGTGCGGGTGACAACCTACGCGAATGCTTCCTAGTCGATATCCACCAGCACAACCGTGGGTAGTTTCCGGCGATAAAACACCTTCTTGCATTGCAATCAACGCCATTACTGTTTTAAAGGTAGAACCAGGAGGGTAGACACCTTTCACCGCGCGATTGTACAACGGTTTTTGCTCATCTCTCAACAAAGACTTGAATGTTTTTGCCCGCTCTCTACCAACCATCGTATTTGGGTCGTAGTCGGGATTATTAATGAACGCTATCACCTCACCAGTACTAGGCTCAATTGCCACAATACTTCCTTTTTTACCATTCAATAACAATCTTCCGTACTCCTGCAGATCAAAATCCAATGAGCTAATCACATCAGGACCTGCCGTAGAGGGATAATTAAACTGAGTATCTTTTACAACACCACGTTCTGTATACGTTCGATCCTGCCAAACCGTTTTAACGCCTTTGATACCCCTAATTTGTTTTTCGTAATAGCGCTCAATCCCAGTAATACCAACCAAATCACCGGGTTGATTGTAATCATCCAATACAATTAAAGATTCATCTGCTTCACCCAAATATCCCAAAGCATGGGGCGCCGATGTAGTTGCAAACTGTCGGTCTGTACGCGACTCAATATAAAAACCTGGCAATCGGTAAATATTCTCCCGCAAAAGAGTGAATTGCTTATTGCTCAAATTGGCATAAAAGAGCGCACTGTTGTTAAATGCATTGTTTTTCTGTCGTTTCTTGGCCCTAATTCTAGCATCCAATATCAAATGCCTCACTGTAGGCAAGTCGATTTCGAGGATCGAACAAAGCAAACCAGTATCAAGCTTCTTTATTTCATAGGGGAAAGACGATAAATCGTACATCTGCGTACTGTATACCATCAACTTACCTTTTCGATCAAAAATATTGCTTCGCGATGGATACAGTGTGATTTTGTTAAGGGCGTTGTTGATTGCCATCTTTTTATATGGCACATCACCCAGCTGAATACTAGCCAACTTAAGGGAATAGACAATAAAAACGAAAGCGATTAACCCGATATAAACAATCTGACGCTTACTACCTTTTTCCATGATTATTATTTATGACCCAGGAGCAAACGGAATATTTGTATAAACAGCAAAGAAGCGATGGCACTGCAGACCGATACAAAAAGTATCGTAAATAGCGATGACCAACTAAAATAATCAAAAATGAAATATACCAGATGGTGAGTGAAGAGAATCGCAAAAGAGTAAATACCGTACCATTGCCAGCCCTTATAGTCGATTTGTATATACCTCATACCTTGTAATTGCATGGAATTTTCATCTAAGAAATACAAATCAATATAATTCTTGACAAAAACGGTAGTTACGCATGCGGCGGTGTGCATACCCAAGCTGCCCCCAAACGCGTCAATCGTCAACCCAAAGAAAAACGCCCCAATCAATACACCAAACCGGTTGGAAGAAAGAGGTAATATCAAAAATAAGTAGACATAAGGCATTGGCTTAATCCACCATGCAATATTCACTTCTTTGAAAATCAGTGTTTGAATCAGCGCAAAAAAAAGTCCGCCTACAATAAATCTAACAACTTCAATCATTGGCGCCTCCTTCTTGAGTTGGTATGATTTGGTTCAACATGTCCAATTCGTTTTGATGGATGTTTTTTATGACTGTTACGACATCTAACTGACTAAAATCAGTAGCCAATTTTACTTTGATGCTATAAAAGTTTGATTTCAAATTGGATTCGGATTTTTCAATTGTACCAATTGGAATGCCGGCAGGGAACAACAATGAATAGTTACTCGTATAAAGTTTCATGCCATTTTTCAGTTTTACAAATCGGTTTACTTCTTCCAATTCCACATAATTGGGATCATCGCCGTTCCAAGAAATCACACCTTGGCTGATTTTTAGGTTATAGAAATAGGGGGTGATTTCGAATTTTGAATTCAATACAGACATTACCAATGAGTAATGAGCGGCTGATTCTACAACGACTCCCACAATTCCCATAGGGCAAATAACCGACATGTGTTTTTTGATACCATCCTTGTATCCGCGATCCAGAACGATAAAATTGTTTTGCTCATTTACTGAGTTTCTGATTACACGGGCGGGGATATATTCGTACTTGATAAGGGTATTGGTAAAAGTATCCTTATAGGTTGATGCACCCTTTGGCGAATTACTTGTGAGATTCCAGTTTAATTGATTTCGCAGCAAGCCATTCTCTTTAACCAACTGCTCATTCGTAGTTCGCAACTTGAAATAACTTGTGATGCCGGACCTCCAAACATCGATGCTTCGGTGAATGCCCAGGGCATGACCAAAATATATACTGTGCTGGTAAAAATGATACCTAAAAATCTGTGTAACCGCACTCAAGAGCAGTAAAACATAGAGTAGGGGGTATGCTTGATTCCGTATCCAACGGAATATCACCAACATGATTGACTAAAATTAAGCTGTCATTAAAAACTTGAAACGACCGATGTTCTTCAATGCGGTACCAGTACCACGAACAACAGCACGAAGAGGGTCTTCAGCAATATGTACTTTCAATTTCGTTTTGGCTGCAATTCGCTTGTCGAGCCCTCTCAACAAAGCACCACCACCAGTTAGCCAAATACCATTTGTCAAAATATCGGCACTCAATTCAGGTGGAGATTGCTCCAAAGCACGTAAAACCGCTTCTTCCACTTTCATGATGCTCTTATCCAACGCCCTGGCTATCTCACTATAACTCACGATAATCTGCTTCGGAATACCCGTCATCAAATCCCTACCAAACACAGCATAGTCTTCAGGTGGAGTATCTAATTCCTGTAAAGCCGATCCAATATGAATTTTGATTTTTTCTGCAGTACGCTCACCAATCAACAAGTTGTGTTCTCTGCGCATGTATTCCAAAATATCCAAGTTGAATTCATCCCCAGCAACGCGGATACTTTCATCGCAAACAATACCACCCAGAGCGATAATTGCAATTTCAGTAGTACCACCACCGATATCAACAATCATATTTCCTTGAGGCTGGGTGACATCGATTCCAATACCAACAGCAGCTGCCATAGGTTCGTGTATCAAATAAACTTCTTTGGCACCACTGCGCTCGGCGCTATCCTTTACGGCACGTTTCTCAACTTCAGTGATACCAGATGGAATACAAATAACCATTTTAAGCTGAGGTGAAATCCAGCGTTGTTTCTGATTCATCATCTTGATCATTCCACGAATCATGTGTTCAGCCGCTTGGAAATCCGCAATTACGCCATCTTTCAACGGCCTAATTGTCTTGATACCCTCGTTTTCCTTTCCAAACATCTGCATCGCATCCTTGCCAATGGCAATCACATTGCCCGTATTTCGTTCAATTGCGATGATACTAGGCTCGTCAACAACAACCTTGTCCTTATGAATGATAAGTGTGTTCGCTGTACCTAAATCGATGGCAAGTTCTTGGGTTAGAAAACTGAAAAAACTCATGGTGTATATATGAACTGCAAAATAAACACAAATTGGCTATTTAAACACATCATTTCGCTAGTATTTAATTAAAAAAACCACGACATACAAACTTGTTGGATTGGAGACATCAATTTACCTTCCTTCAAACCAAAAGCCAATTCATAGCGTATTGGCGTTCGAAGTACATTTGCACTGACTCCTAGACCTGTGCCAACCAAATAAGGATTGCGTTTTGAGGTAATCGACATCCAATAATTGGGAGTTGTCACAACCACCGTATTAAAAGGGTTCATCGGATTGGCCGGCGAATTGCCAATAAATGCAGTCCCAATATCTAAAAATCCGTACAAAGTCAGCGATTCGTAAAAATGCTGCTTGATGATTTTTTGTCCAAACTGCTTGAATGGCTGCGTTAGAATTTCATTTTGAATCGATAGGGAACCCGTTCCAATCCGCTCACCCGAAAGAAAACCCCGAACAAAACCGCCATTGGCCCGATACAAATATTTTGTATTTGAATATTCTTTCGAGATATCAGCTTGCCACATGTCTCTAGAAATCCAACCTTCAGATCCGCCTACCCAAAACAAGGTTAATGCGTTTCCTGCCGATTTATTTGCCATAATGTTTGACTTAAAGTAAACACCTCTAACCAATTGTTTATCAACATTAAGGTCCAAATGAAATAGATACGATGTCCCCATGCTATTGCCGTTGACATACACTCTGTTGGGTATCTCTTTTGCCGTACTTACTTGATTGATTTTAATACTGGACTTTAAGGAAATGAGCCATACATTTTCTAATCGCATCGAGCGCTGTCGATTATTCCAATCAAGCCCAAATACTAGTCCCGCTGTTTTGAATCTATAATTCTTAAATGACGAAAATCCGGGATTCACTATCTTATCGAAATATAGGTCATCCATTATTTGAATACCCGATGATAAACCGAAATTCGAAATCCAATTCCTTCGAATCGAAACACTGAAAAAATTGGTTGCATTTTTCTTTAACGACATCTCGTTCAAATAAAATGTCCGACTCCTCGTAAGAAGTTGCTGATCAATTTGATATTTACCCAAATTAACTGTCTGCTGCATCCGGAGCCCTAGCCGATTCAATGCTAAGTTTGATAAGATGCCAAACGACATCCGATAATTGTGATTCTTATCAATCAAATAGAATCGCATTTCAGGGGTAAACGGCTGATTATAAAGAAAATATTGCTTAATTTCATTCAGATACGGCAGAGGATAATCGGCATTGCCAAAATACAAACCGCCTTGACTTAAATAGAACGAATTCCTACCCTTAGAACTATCGTACTTACCTGAATAATGCAGGGTCTTGTCATTATTTAGCGATGATGTCCAAGTTCGCTTAGGAAAGGCAACCAAATACTCCCAAGAACTTTGAAGAGAATCAACCTCTAACAACTGAATTGAGATTTTATTGGGAATCTCTTTTTTCTTCCGATTGTCGATGCTATCATTTTTTGCCAATAGCTCCAGCTCTCTGACAGTCTCTTTTGCGGGGTCCAAAAGTCGAACCGACGATAGTGAACTCCCAAAACTCGATTCGATAATATTCTCCAATCCACCGGCAGAAGACTGCGTATAGAAGCTATTTTTCACTTCCGATTGCCAGCGATAATCAGAATTGTCTTTAAAATGATAAAAGCGTAGCCGCCAAACCTCACCCTCGCTTTGAACATAGCTCAACTGACCTTGGCCTTCAATCACCAATCCACGAACAATAGGTTTTTCGGTCAATGTATCCACACGAAGTGTTTTTGTGCCGTTACCCATCAACTGATTAAAGAGCATAACCCATCGATCTTTTTCAATTTTCATTATATCAATTGCGTAATAAATCGAATCATTCTGTTGATGGGCTATATCGAGACGCTCCATGAGCGACCTCTCTATTTTCACTTCTCCCAAATCTTCCGAGTATCTTCTTTTACCTGCGCTATCAATATAGACAAGTGTTCGATGTCGATCTACTACAAATTCCATGGATAGCCAGTCAAATGCAGAGTGGGGCTGGCTTTGCGATGATTTCTCGTTGACAATAAACCCCATTAAATGTATTGGCTGAAAATTCAATTCATCAAGTAGGGCAGGGTATTCGTAACTGATTACATCGTAGAGTTTTTTGGAAATTGAATTGTAGATCGAAACCTTGAATAATCCCGGAGTATACCATTGGATTGCAAGTTTTTCACTGTGCTTTACAATCTTCTTGATGGGGATGGATCGATACTTCAAGGGCAAATCAATCTCGGTATTTATAGGCGTTCCCAATGGTTGATTTTGGCCTGACAATCTTTCCTTATCCCAAACATCAAATGACTTTCCAGTCACATACTCAATAGCCGATTCCGCATTCCCGGTATACTTGAGAACAAACATCATCGTAGAAACGACGGACTTTCCATAGGTTTGAAACAAATCACGCCAGATTTTCTTACCATAAACTTGCGCGCCCATAGGTACAATTTGATTGGGCGATTTAAAGCCGCCCTTGCATTCATAAAATGCATACTCATCCGCTGAATTCGCATTCCACCCAGACGCCAAATAGGCACCCAAGCCTTGTAGGAACCAATTGGGAATGGTATGGGAGCCGGTTTGACTGAGTTTTTGACGTACACTGATGCCCAATAGAAACTCATGAAATACAAAATGAGAAAGGGAATAAATAAATTGTGATCGAATCAGATCGTAGTTGCAGTTTGCATATATTGGATAATTGTACTCTTGAGAATATTTAACCGTACCCGAAATCCTCTCTAACCAAACGGCATTTAACTTGAGTGCTTCATGATAGTCATTTATGTCGTTGTAAACCGTAGCGGTGAATTGCAAACTCGACTTATACCCCAGCAAACCCTCTAATTCGTGATAGTTACGTTCTGCAATTCTAAATAGAGAATCTATAAAGGGTTTATTTTGAACGATGTCCGAATCACTGCTATTGAAATTCAATTGGACTCTTCCATACGAAAGCTCAATTGACCCTGACTTCGCATTTATTGATGAATGAGCTAACATACCAAACAATAGCGAGATCAAAATCTTAATTGGATTACACATAACGCGTTGTTGATATATAATAACTAGGCCCCTCACAAACATCCGAATATACAATTGTTTTGGGGCAAAGACAAATGAGGATTCTTACTTACCTTCGTATCATGAATATCAAGAATAGTGCTGAATTCATTGCCCTTGAGAACCAATATGGGGCACATAATTATCATCCATTGCCAGTTGTTTTGCATAAGGGTGAAGGGATTTTTGTTTGGGATGTAGAAGACAAAAAATACTTCGATTTTTTATCTGCCTATTCGGCTGTCAATCAAGGACATTGTCACCCCAAAATCATTGAAGCACTTAATGTTCAAAGTAGAAAATTAACTCTTACTAGCAGAGCTTTCCATAACGACCAATTAGGACCTTTTGAGCAATACATCACTAACCTATTGGGATATGATCGTGTATTGCCTATGAATACAGGCGTAGAAGGGGGGGAGACCGCAGTAAAACTTGCCAGAAAATGGGGCTATACGGTTAAAGGGATTCCTTCAAATCAGGCCAAAGTGATTTTTGCATCGGGGAATTTTTGGGGAAGAACCATCGCCGCTATTTCCACATCGCAAGATGAGGACAGTTATGCCGACTTTGGACCTT
>JBEGUW010000167.1:0-7410 GCA_041178665.1 Bacteroidota bacterium | reverse complement strand
TTTCCGAAGAAAACGATTTATTCACCCTATTCGACTATTCCGCAAAATGGGATTTGATCCCCAGCATACTTTGTCAGAACCACACCAAAACCATCAAAGGATTTATGGGCCAAACCACTGCTTACCGAAGTCATTTGGTTAGAAGCGATGTCTTGGTGATGGGCGAAAACGCTTTGCTAAACGAAGCTCGCTATCTCCACGGGGAATTCGGCAAGGGCACTTGGACGTTTTTTGGCGGGCATGATCCCGAAGATTATCAGCATTTTGTGGGTGAGGCTCCCACCGATTTAAACTTACACCCAAATAGTCCAGGGTATCGATTGATATTGAACAACATCCTGTTTCCTTCGGCACAAAAATCGAAGCAAAAAACCTAAGCCATGTTCTTTCAGAAAATCAAAGAATCCTTTGGGAAAACGCCTCGTTATTTTCAGTTGGGATGGATTTTGGTGGTTATTGGCAGCCTCGCACTCCGACTTGTGGGGCTCGATGGTCGGGCCTGGGGATACGATGAGTTGAGTGCTGTTTTCCGCGCTATGTCGACCTCTCACAATTGGCATGCTCATTTAGAAAAAGGCGTTGCGGTAGACGGACATCCTGCTGGACTGCAGACAATTTTATGGTGGTGGATTTCTTTAGCGGGCAGTGATGTTTTGTGGCCGCGAATTTTCACAGCCCTATTTTCTATTGGTGTATTGTGGCAATTTCATCGCATGGCCAAAACTTTGTTTGGATATGAAGCGGCTTTTTGGGCGGTTGCGATGATGGGATTGATGTGGTGGCAGGTGAATATGGGCATTTGGATCCGACCTTACATTTTTGCTTTGCCATTTGTATTGGGGTCCTGGAATTTGGTATTGGGCTTATTAAAAAACAGGGATTCGAATGGCGACGTTTTGCTACCCAATCAAATGGGCTGGTTCGCGGTGAAGTTGGGCGGCGCCCTGGCGGGCGCCGCCTACTTCCATTATTTCGCCGGCCTAACGGCCGGCGCATCCTTCATCGCATTGCTACTCATCAAACCCAAAATTCAAACCAACCCTTCCAATCACACGCAAGGACTTCACCCATCGTACATTTTATTCCTGCCAGTCACTTTTGCCGTCCTATTCTATCTGCCCCACCTGCCCCTCACCTTCGCCCAATTTCAACTCGGCGGACTTGGATGGCTTAATCGACCTACACCGCAATTCCTTTGGCAATTCCTGAAATTCGCCACCGGTCATTCCCTGCCCGTACTAATAATCTTCGTTGGTAGCATCATTTATGCCCTACAATACCAGATTCGCATTGCCTACTTGCCCAAACCCGCATCGATAAAACGCATCTTTCGTCAGCCTGCAATATTACTCACCTTGGGCTTCTTCTTTGTATTTGGATTCGGCTATATCTATTCCGTGGTTCGCGCCCCAATCTTGCAAAACAACGCGCTGTACTTTGCCTTTCCTCTGATTATCCTGGTGGCGGCCAACGGAATCACACTCGCTCGAAAAGAATTCAGCACCTCTGATTTCACTATAAACTCCACGGTAGAACAAACCCGCCAAGGACAAAACAAATTCCATCATTACTCCCAACCATTGGCCGTCATCCTACCCGCACTGCTCCTGTACAACACAATTTACCAAAAACAATTTCTTACCCTAGAACGCAAAGGATCCCACCACCGCATCGTGGAGCAGTCGCTCCAATTCGCAGAAAGTCACTCGCGCTCGCATCAAGCAAGGGGAACTAACAGTAATTTACACATTTGGCTTGATGGCCCGGCCGACAACTACCAATTTCACAGAAGCCAAATCTTATATAAACACAAAATTTCGAAGATTCCCCCAACGTTATATTTTGAATCTGCCGGACCTACCCTACCCTTCATCGCCCAGCAACTCCAATCGCTCAAGCCGGGCGCCCAGGTATTTTTGGGACTTCAATCGGGCAGTCAGCCCTGGCTCCTACCATTGATTGAATCGCATTTCAACCATACTTCCCGATACCGAGAACCGTTAATATCAACCTCGCAAACCGAACTACCCCCAACCAAAACAAGGGAGAAATCGAAAAAAAACAAGGAATCTCTCAAACCAAAAACCCTTGCACACGAATTCCTGATCGGCGGAGAATGGCTCACCCTTGCAGAGCCATGCGAGCCCCAGTTTACACCGAAAGATTTCCACCTGCTTAACGCAAATCTCATTCAAAACTCGGCAGACACCACCCTTTTTTCAGTCACGATAATACTCTACGAATTTGAGCCATCACCCAACGATGTAATCCTAATTGTGGTGAAAGTCGCTGACGCCCAAGGCGAAATCCAAACATCACTCTGGAATCCAAGCAAGCCGGAAAAAGATTACTTTCCTGATAAAATCCTAGAATGCACCCATCAGATAGATTGGCGCAGCAGCAAAATTGCAGATTACGAACAAGCAGGCTTCAAATATGCCTTGCACGCCATCAAACTCGCTGATATCCCCGGCTGGGAGCAATACAGCGAATTACGCCTCCAAATCACCGCTGCCAACCAATGCCTAATCGGACTTTATAAAGGAAACCCTAATTTATACGGCGTTCAGCCATAAAAAAGCTCCGAGAAATTCCCAGGGCTTTAAAATTCTCCTTACGCCATTGGCGAAGGCAAAAATCAACTTATTGAAAATGTGACGGATCTACCACCGTGAATACTCGGTGTAAATTGAATCCCAACCTTACCCCTGCAGCGCCCCATCGTTCGGTATTTCTAGAAATAAACATCGATTCGTTCAAGCCCAAACTGTTTGTAAAATCCACCTGAAATACGTGTCCGCCAGTTTCAATATCGAATCCCACAGAAAAGCTATTGTAGAAATCGCCATTGCCATTTAAAATGGGAATGTATTCCATATTCAGCGATGTACGAGCACTCAATTTATTCCTAAAGCCCATGCCTAAAGCAAATTGCGTTTGCGAGGTTCCAGTTGACACAAATGATTCATTGGCGGCACTGTACACTTGATTCATGCCGGATCTAACAACTGTGGGCGAAATCACCCACGAAAAATCGTCGTTCACTTTTTTCCCGATGATCACCTGTCCTACATACGACAAGCGATTTTTACCTGCAACACCCAAAGGCATAGTCGCAGGGCCAGCAATACCGATAACGGTGTGATTATACTGGGTATTCTTGAAATCCACCGCACCCAATAGCAGGATCGAAAGCGGCTTTTTATTATCCGATGTCTGATGCATCAAGCGATACTTAACATAGGCATCCACGCCTTTCTCTGATTTCACGTTGTAGCGTCCCAACCCCACCATGAGGTTTTCATTTACCCCATATTCTCCACCCAATCGGATCGTGGCCACATCCAATCCAAATGCATTCACTGCATCCTCAGAGTTGAATTTCGCCGCACCACTATTTAACGCACCAAATCGGTGGCTCATTTTGAAATCAAAAACGCCCGCATCAACCAGTTCCAAGCTCTGAAGATTAACCACTTTCGTGGTCTTAAACGCAAATTGAACCTTCTCATCGATTGGGGCCTTGGGCTCATCGAACAGAGAAAAACTACTATCTTCTTGCGCGAAAATGGACGTCGACATTAGTCCGGCGATGCACATCAAACCCATTTTTTTGATCATTTCATTCATTGTTTTGTATTTCATGATCACCATCTCCTCACTATATTAAAACCAAAACGCAGATTTTTCAATTCAAAAGAACCATTGCTTTGGGTGGTAAAAAATGCCTCATTCATGGACTGAGCGTTACTCACACTCAACTGAAACATGTGTTTGGC
This sequence comes from Bacteroidota bacterium, assembly GCA_041178665.1. Taxonomy (GTDB): domain Bacteria; phylum Bacteroidota; class Bacteroidia; order NS11-12g; family UBA955; genus UBA955. Next base: position 3,631 of record JBEGUW010000167.1, on the reverse strand, counting down.
TGTAAAAATCTCAAATCCCAACCCCAAATAGGGATCTTGTGGCACAGAAACATCTTTCAAGGCACCAGAAGGCGATGGCATTCTTTGCAAAAACGGCTTTTGAATTTCTGCGGTTACGGCATATCGATTAGACAATTTCATTCTGCCGTAGGCACCCATCACAGCGATATCGTTCGACTCATTGGCGGCATCGACCAAGTTGATATGCACCAAACTCGGAGTAACTGCCAACAACAATCGATCGTTTACATTTTTACTAATGATCAACGTATTGATAAACCTCAATCGGTTTGAAAAATAGAATGGTTCCGATGAAATGCTGGCCTTTGCTTGGGTATTCACGCTGATATTGGAATACCAACTTGCCATCACATTTTCAGAATTGGCGGTATCTGTGGCCTTGCCTTTGAATTGATATTTAAAATATGCATCGGCGATTTTATTCATGCTACTGCGCGAAACACCCGTGGTTAGTCGATTACTCAAACCAAAATCAAAACCCAAACGCATATAGCTTTGATCCAGACCATACCAGTTGTAGGCCCCTGATCCAAAATTTCCAAAGCGATGCTGAATGAACATTTCTGATTGTCCTTTAGGCAACCCTGCAGCGCCATGCATATTGATGATTCTTAAACTCTTTCTTCCCAAACTCACATCTGGAGGAAAATACTGCCCTTGAAGTGGACTAGCCACCAAAGACAACAATAGTCCTATTCCCCACGCACTGATACTTCTTTTCATGTTGTTTTTATTGAGGCGCTCCGTTGCGAATCCACTTGGCTACTTGATTGAGTTTGCATGTGGCGAGTTTACCACCCGGAGGCATTACGGCATAACCGCCACTTTGATTCATCGTCCCTTCCAAACTGCCTTTCGTTGCCACCGCCTTTACTTGGTCGTAGCTTGTCAAAGCGACCCCACCCGAAGGGCTGCTGCTGCCATGACAACCGATACAATTCTGGTTGATCATGGGTTGAATTGTCGCAGTATAAGTTGGATTGGCGGTATCGCAGACAGCAGTGCCATACATTTCAGTTTTGTTATCGTAATAACAACCACTGATGGCGAATGTGAAACCCACAAACATTATCAAAAAAGCACTTTGTAAATTTTTCATTTGACAATTAATCATTGGGAGTTCCACGTTGAATCCAGTTTTTCACTTGATTGATTTCACAGGCGCTCAATTTATTCCCACCCTTTGGCATTGGGAAATACCCATTTTGTTCCAAAGATTTCATCAAGCCTTTTGAAACCGACGCTTTCACACCAACATAGTTAGAAACATCCACGCCCCCAGAAGAATTACTGGTGCTATGACAGCCCACACAATATTTATTCATCATTGGCTGAATGGTGCTTGCAAACCCCGAAACTGCAGAATCACAAACACTAGCACAGTTGATCCCGTTTTTTGCACCCCCAACGATCCAATCATAAATCAATTGCTTTTCAGCCTCCGATAGTTTGGTGCTATTTTTTGGCGGCATTTCACCATCCGCAATAGATTCATATATTTCAGATTTATTGGGTTTGCCAGCCACGATACCATCGCTCAAAATATTTTTATAGTTGTCCAAGGTATACCCTTCCGCCGAGGTGCCTGCATCATGACAGCCACTCATGGCACATTTCGAATTGAAAATGGGAAGAATATCGCGCTCAAAACAAATAGCCGCATTGGGGTCACCCATAGATTCGTGTTGGCAAGATTCCATACCCCAAATTAGGGTTATCGACAATGCCGCAATCACTGCAAAGTGTTTGAATTTCATTTTGTATGGATCAATTATTCGTTAGATATTAAATCACTTAGCCAAAACGCAATCCACTGCGATATCAATATCATCTGATACTGACGCGGCGCTTGCTGCTGGAATTTTGATCTGATAATCTGAACATTTGATTTTGAAATTGGCTTTCAAAATAACATTACCGCCTTTTACGATCAACTTTCCAGGGACAGTCAAATCCTTTGTGACACCATGCATCGTGAATTTCCCAACTGATTCAACGGCGTATTCGCCATCTTTGGCAAAATTCACAGCGGCAATGTTTGAAATTTTTCCTACAAAATTGCTGTACTGAAACTGAGAAGTTTCCATGTAATTCTCTTGAAAATGCTTCTGCATTAGACCAGATTTAAATTGGAATCCATTCACAGGGACACGGAACTGCAGTTGATTTTTGGCTGGAGCAATTGCCGCCTCAACCTGTGCATTTGTTGCACTAAATTCTTCGATGGCAGTTTTGCTTTTAAAAGTGATATTGCCAGCAGAAGTTTTGAATAATTGCGCGTTCGCAAATCCAGTAATGGCAGTAACCGCTAAAATTAAGAGGTGCTTTTTCATATGTTTTTTTTATTTGATTGAATCTGAACTTTCATGATCAACGGAACGACTTACATCGCTTTGATTTTTTTCATGCTTTAATAAATCGCATCGTGATAAGTCGATTTTCTTCTCTGCGAACAAATCATCGGCCGACATAGGAACTACCAATCCATCACAAATGCACTGCACCGTAACAATGTCTCCAGCAACAACACCACTCACAACGTTGCTCATGGAAACGTGGAAATTGGCATTGACAAAAAACCCTTCTACACCTGATTTCAATTGTAAAGTTACACTAGAATCACCCACAACATCACCTACTTCGGCAGTCAATTTAACCGACTTACCAACAAATGAAGAAAAAGTATTCGTAGCACCCGTATCCGTATCTAACTCCCTTACCCATTGATTGATATCCTTCTCATAATCAGGATTCCCGGTAGATTTGGTTTCCGCGGGTTTGGTGTATAAATAGTATCCAATTGAGATACCCGCGATGAAAATCGCCAAAAGTGTTAAAATGATGTTTCGTTTGTTCATATAATTGGTGATTTTTGCAAATAACAAATGTTGATTTGCGAATCTTGTAACAACAAATGTGCCATGAACCCCCAAATGATGAAGCAACTAATTTCATTTTTCTCCCTAAGCCTATTGTCGATTCTCGGTTTAAATGCTCAGACTCAAACAGATACCCTTGTTTACAAGGCTGAAAAAATCTACACCGCCGACACCGGTTTTTCTGTCGCTACCTCAATGGTTGTTTCTAATGGTGTTATTCTGTACATCGGGTCCGACAAAACGGCCGATTCCCTTTATCCAAAGGCTCGCACAATCAATTATGGCAACAACATCATCTACCCAGGCTTTATCGATGCGCACTGTCATTTCCTTGCCTACACCAAAGGACTGTCGCAAGCCGATTTGGTTGGCACAAAATCGGAACAAGAAGTCATCAAACGCCTTAAGAAATACGTCAAAAAGAACAAAGCGCGATTTCGTAACATTGATTCCAATCCTAAACCTTGGATCGTAGGTAGGGGCTGGGATCAAAATGACTGGGAAAACAAAGAATTTCCAAACATGGATGCGCTTAACAAAGCCTTCCCAAGTTTACCCGTTTGCTTAAGTAGAATAGACGGTCACGCCGTTTGGATCAACCAAGCTGCTATAAACACACTTCGCCTTAACCCCGATACGCTTGTGGAAGGTGGCGAGTTTATCTTCAGCAAACCCATTCCAACGGCTGATCTCATGAATTCAGCAAAAAATCCGAATCCGGGAACATTTAA
>JBEGUW010000166.1:0-3972 GCA_041178665.1 Bacteroidota bacterium | reverse complement strand
CGGTTTGTTTGCGAAAAAATGCGGTCTACAAAATCAGGCCCTGGAGCGTGAATCATAGATTTATCGATGGTTTTACAGTTGTGATCCAACAAGAATTCTGCTTGTGAACCGAGCAAAGATTGAATTTGAGATTGAGCCATTGCGTTATAATTTGTATTAATTTTGATGCAAATTTAACCATTTTTCTCATGATACATGTCAAACCGATCTCAAACCCCACCGATTTAGCCCAAGCTTTTGATATACGTCGCAGAGTTTTTGTAATTGAACAAGAATGTCCGCCCGATGAAGAGTACGATGAGTTTGAATCAACCAGCATTCACTACCTAGCGACATACAATGGACTTATCGTGGGCACTTGTAGGTATCGCACAACAGACAAAGGCTATAAATTGGAGCGATTTGCGGTATTAAAGGAGCATAGAACTGCGGGCATTGGTGCGGCATTGCTGAAAAATTGTTTGGAAATTGTATCCCCCTTGGTTAGCCAAGAATTGCCCATCATTTATTTACACGCCCAAGAGCACGCCATGAAATTCTACCAGAAATACGGATTTGCGGCTCAGGGAGAAAGATTCTACGAGGCCGGAATCCCTCATTTCAAGATGGTATTTGTCGCTTAACGCGGCTGTAAAAATGCAAGCAACTCCGCAGTATTCCGTTTGAGATTGTGGTGTTGTTCCACATAAACCCGCGCTTGTTGGGTCATCTCTTGAGAGGCTGCAGGATTCAATAATAACTGCATAATTCCATCTGCAAAACCGGCAGGATCATCCGCGATTATCATTTGTGTACCTGATTCAACCGTAAGTCCCTGTGCTCCGATTGAAGTAGACACCACGGGAACTCCCAACGCCATCGCTTCCAAGGATTTTATCCGAATCCCACTCCCCGCTTGGATTGGGACGATCATAATTCCATGACTCTGCATAAACACTTCCGCATCATCCACTTCACCGTGATTTACGATGCCCGTTTGAAAAAATCTAGGATCCGTCTTACTCAACCCCTTTCCGGCCAAATGGAATTTCACGTTTGGTTGGGCCGACAAAACCCGTGGCCATACTTTTTTCAAAAACCACATCACCCCCTGCTCGTTGGCCTGCCATTCCATGGATCCGATGTGAAAAATTGAGATCGGACGATGCACGAAAGCAAACGGACTTTCTATTGCTATTCCGGGTTGATAGACATGAATTTGCGGTTGGTTCAAAACCGAATACCCACTATTCAGTTGATTGTTTTTCTGAATTTCAGAAACGGTAGCCTGGATAACGGTTGAATCTGTTTCTACGATGGGCACAATGGCATCCATCTGACACCAAGCATCGATTTCGTAACGCTTTAAACGTTTGGATTGCAGCGCTAAATACCATCGCTTCAGAGGCTGCTGCTCGGAAATCGCCAATCTTTCCCAAATCTGATATTCTAAATTATGGGATCGATACACCCATTTTATTGATTTCTTTTGGACCGATTCGTTGCTATTTTCGTGGATTTCGTTCGATCCCAATCCATCAGCTTTCACAGACAATTGCTTCATAACGCGCAATGCGATAGGCATCGAATACAAACCTTCAGCCATCACGCAGTCGTAATTGCTGGACTGAATCAAATCGTAAAGTTCAACGGCCGCATCTAAATTATCGTATCGCTCCATGTGATAACTACCGCCGAAGAGCAAATTCCATAGGGCCTTCAATGGCTTAATGCTGGCATCCAACGACACCAAATGTACCTTACAAAATCCAAAATACTTTTCGATAATTGCGTTTTCCGCAAAGTGTTTTTTTGTATTGAAACTAAAAAAATCGACCTCCGCGCCATTTTCCGCCAAAGACCGAAGCATACCATACGTGGCAATGGCTCCCCCATCATGCAGCGGCCATGGCACTCGATTTCCTAACACTAATATTTTCATGAGATCGAATCGTCGGTCAACTTTCTACGTTTCAGCTTCTGCCACATCGAAACGAACCAATTTTTTAGCGGATTTGTACCCTGAAAACTCTTGTCGATGCTGGCGCGATAGGTAATAACCACCCCAATAGGCAAAAGCAACATCGAGCTCATCCAACTACCAACCCAAACGGGGACAATTCCTTCTTTGCCCATTTTCTCTCCCGTAAGATTCACCGCATAAAACAACACAAAAAGGACCACCGAAATCACCAATGGCATTCCGATTCCGCCTTTTCTAATGATGGCACCTAGAGGCGCTGAAATCAAAAACAGCAAGATCACCAAAATCGAAAACGCGAATTTTTTATGCAACTCGGATTTGTATAAATTGATATCCGTTTCTTCGAAATCCAGGGAGGTCATCAAGCCTTCAACTGTGCTTTTTATACTCCGAGCGTGGTTTATAGCACTTGCAGCTATGGTTGCTTGCTGGGTTTCCGGGTAATTCTTCAATATTTTCTTTTCCGTGAGCGGATCAAAAACGGTAGTACTTCTCTTAAAAGCGGTCAATTGGGTATCAACGGTCATCACGCCGGGGGTGTGTAAATACCGACCCAAATAGCGACTATTATCGGCCTTCAGCGAATTGCATTTCAAGTTAAAAGTATCAATTTCTTTGAACAATTGCGATACATTTTGAAGTCGATAATCCGATGCAATCAAGTCTCTGTCAGAAAACTGATAATCCAAACTAGAGAGGTCGATTTGAATCTGCTGCTTTTCAAAAAACATCTGATTAAAGGGCTGTGTTTTCCGATACTCTGGGCTATTGGTCATTTCTTCATATCGCACACCTTTGTACAACGTAAAATTCAACACCCGCTGATTGTCGGTCAGCTTCATTGTACCCCATTCCGCTCTCACCACATTTAAACGTTTAGAATCGTCTTTTTTGTATTCATAAATCAGGACATCTCTCACAGTTTGATTGTCGGACTCCTTTTTTCCCACGCGGATGGCGAACCCTTCAATTTGATGATAGAAAATCCCTTCGGCCAGATTAAAGGTGGGCTTTTTGGAACGCATATCAATCAGCATCCCGGCTTGTTCGAGTTTGGCTTTGGGGATTACATAATTGAGGAACATAAAATTCATAACTGCAAGACAGCACATCAATAAAAATATCGGTCGGAGCGCACGCAAAAGGGATATTCCATTGCTTTTCATGGCTACCAATTCGAAGCTTTCGGAGAGGTTTCCAAAGGTCATTAGGCCGGCGACCATTATAGTAAGGGGCATGGCCATGGGAACCAAATCAGCCAAGGAAAAAAATATCAGTTTGGCCAACAAATCCGGGGCGATGCCTTTGCCGACGAGTTCATCGATAAATTTCCAGAGGAACTGCATCAAAAACAGGAACATCGACAAAAAAAAGGTGACGGCGAAGGGTCCCACATAGGAACGCAGTAGCAGCACATCGATTTTTTTGAGCCCAGGGATTTTGAATTTCATACCTTAGGGTTCAAATATAGCAAAAGAAAGGGCAAGGTTACGAGGGGCGGTTTGGAAAGCGCATTAGGGCAACAACACAAAACCAGACGGGTTGACACCGGTGGAGAGCGTAGTTTTTTGACTGGGTTGTTGGAGTGGATACCGAATCACATCACCGTTGCTTACGAAGTCTTTGGCATCAGCGAGATAGAAAACCTGGTTTAGGGGGTTGAAATAATAGCCATAGAGTTGTTTCAGGGCTGGGTTGAAAAGGATGGATAGATCTGCCTGAGACGTTGCTGTGATGGGAAAGGTAAATATTTTGTTTTGCGAGGAGACGTAGAGTGAATTTCCATCGGCTGAGGGATAGATATTCCCCAGAGGGGCGTTGGTCAGCCAGCGCGCCGAAGGCGCGCTGGCTGAGGCCCCAAAGGCGGCTACGCCGCCTTTGGGGCCCACCGAACTCACCACCCACAACTGATTCTTTCCATCCACCGCCAAATACAATGCACCCGAATCCACATCCATCGAACGCTTATACACCCCACTCAAATAATCATACACCAACACCTTGCTCGA
>JBEGUW010000165.1:0-5362 GCA_041178665.1 Bacteroidota bacterium | reverse complement strand
GGTAGGTGGTTTTTCCGTAGGCTGATGCTGGGAAATCGACCATGCCGATGAGCCAATCCCAGTTCACAGTTCCGGCCATATTGAAATAGTTGCTGCCTTCCACGTTGAATTGATCGTTGTGGATTTTAAAGTCCATTCCACCGCCCGATTGGATAAACGTGTTCCATTTGGTGTTCATGCCTGATTCAAAGTTGGCGACTACAAAGCCGGAAGGAACGCGAACGCCTGTAATTCCGACCGTAATATTAAATGTATCGGTTACCCCGTTAATCAATAAAGTGGCCACACAGGGCTCGTTTTTGAACATTGGGAAAACGGTGGTGCTGCCATTCCATGTCGCCGTAGACGCATCGATAATTCTACTTTTTCCGGTGATGAATTTCTGCGCACCAGAATTACTTCCTTTGATGCGAATCGTCCAATCACAGAGTTTGGTAAACTTAGCAGTGAAGCCAACGGTTTCGGCTTTCGAAAAATCCACCGAAGATTTGCTGGCTTGGAAGGGTTGCAACATACCAAATTGACCGTTGAGATCGCTGAGGCTAGGACCATCGAATGAACTGTTGTTTCGCTTACAGCTTGATGCGAGCAAGGTAGCGGCAAGGGCGAGGGTAAGAATGTGTTTTTTCATCGCTAGGGATTAAAAGGTCATATTATAAATAACCATCCAGTGGTTGATTTTGTAGTTGTTGTAGGCGTGAATTTTGTCTTGATAATTCGATTGTTGGTAAAGCGCTGTCAAATAGGCCTTTTCACCAAATCGGAAGCGAATACCAGCGGCGGATACGGTTTGATTCAAATCGACGTAGTATTTGCTGAAATCGATGACTTCGGTAAAGCCGTTGCGGTCCGAAACCAAGTCGTTGCCATTGCCCTGAAGCGCGGTGTAGCCAATCATCAAATCCATGCTAGGTAATATTTCGAATTCCGCGCCCATACCGGTTTGGAATGAGGTTAGGTCAACAGATTCAAAAGCATATTGACCGGTTCTTTGCGTGCTTTGGTAGCAGGCGGAAGCAGAAATCTTAGCGATGCGATCCCAATGCAAATACTTTCCAAGGTTGGCGCCCAATTGAAGGCGGGACATCATAAATGATTTTAGCGCCGATGTGCCTTGTCCACGAATTTCCTTGAGTTGGTGGTGGCTAAATTCCGACTGTATCACCTCGTTCTGGGTATTGTATTTTCCTTTGAGGTACAATCCTTGTCGGTTAAAAGTGGCTTGACCGTATGGCAATACATTGTTTATCAACGGATTGTAAGCCATGAGTTTTGGGTTGATACCTGTGCTGTACAACTGACTGTTGTTCATGATATCTCCGTAATTCAAAGGTCGGTCCGCCTGGGTCTGCTTATATCGGTTGAAGAAGTTGGGTTGTGCGTTATAATCCACTCGTTTGCTTTGCGCGCCGGGGCTACGGAAATCAGGACCTACGTTTAAATAGCCCAACTCTGCCTCCCATTGCTTGTTTTCAGGCGAAAGGGTGAAAGTGGGGTTCATGAAGAAGTCGGTGAGGGTAGGGGCGGTGGTATCGATGCTGTAGTGGTAACGTGAATTTCCAAATTCGCCTTGCAGTTGGGCATTGAGTTTTCCGATTTTGTTGTTGTAGCGGAAGGTCATCGTATTGACGATATTGCTGAATACGTTGGTATCCAAAGCGGTGCCTTTGACATCAAATAGCGCGGCTAGGTTATAGGCGATGCTCAAGTGGTTGCTTTGCATCAAATCAATGGTAGAACCTCCAAACAATCGATCTTGGATATTGCCAAAATTGGTAGCATTCATTCGGGTGAGGTAGGCGTTGACATTCAACTCTTTTACGAATTTGTTGAACTGCAGACCCCAATCCAACGACAAGCCCTGTTGTCGCCAAGTATTTGATTTATAGAAGGTTTCATAATTCACGATATCGCGCTGCAACTGAAAAACCCCTGGCTGGCTGATCATTTGATCCTCGTTGTGGTTGTATAGTGTAAAGGGGGTTTGTTTTAGGTTGATATCGCCCAATTGGTATCGAACTACATCGGCGATGATGCCTTTTACCCAGAGCTGACGGACATCGAACGCAACGCCAGCGCCATAGAATCCGCCGTATTTGTTGTTGATGCGTATCATTCCGAGGATTTCGGTGCTTTTATTGGGGCTGATATTAAATCCCAAATCAACGAGCGCATAACCACCAACGGCTTTTTTGGCTGTGGTTTTGTCGGGTATCGTATCGTTTACCTGGATATCGGCATTGGAAATGATGGAACGTGCTCCGCCGGTGAATCGCACTTTGGGTCCTGTTTGGCCTTGGGTGATGTTGGCGAACAGGGTAGCGACGAGGGCAGTGGAAAGGGTATATAATCGGTTCATGGATTGTTGCATTAGAAGAAAATTTTGATTTCAACGGTGGTTTCCCAGCCTTTGTATTGGTCTAGGCTGAAGCTGCGGTCTTGGTAATTCATCCATCGCTGACGGATATAGAGGCCCGCGCCTTTGCTCATTTCTATGTCGAAGCCGGTCGCAAAACCCCATCCTTCCTGGTTTCGAGGACGACGGCTGATGGCATCAACAGTGGTATTGTAATTGGCGATAATTCTCTCCCAACCGACATAATTGGCAAAAACGACTTTTGGCGATAGGTGATAATAGGCTTCCAATTGGTGGTAATAGGTCCTCAAATACGCTTCTTCGGTGAATACGGTAATGGCGGAACGCTTTCTTTGCACCGATGCGTAAGATCCTAAGTAGTTGATATATAAATCTCTGTAGGCAAGTCGAGTTTTGTATTTCGCATTCACTTCGATGTTGTTGAAATACTTTTTATACAAAGGAATGCCGGCGGGGGTGCCATCGGTAAGATTTACGGTTTCGAATACCCCGCGATATACTTTGGTTAGGTTTTGATAGGGACCAACGTTGGCCGGGAAGCCCCATCGCCAGAAACGGGAAAGTGCCAAGTTGTTGACAGGGTGGGAGTAGGTTAACTGCGAAGAGATGTTTTCGATTTCGTTGGCGTTTGTATAGCCGATGCTGGTTTTGAACTTTCCTATTTCAAATTCTGTATTCAATTCGATGCCGGTTCTATTGTTTGTGATCTGACCTACGGGCACCATCGCGCTAGAAAATGGCACCAAAACGAGTTGGTCTGAGCTGCTTGAACTGCTGACATTGCCTTCGCGAATGGATGAATTCCAAAAGACGGATGAGTTATTCAAAACCCTTGGACTTACGCGGTAGTATCGAACCAAAATTGGAATCCCTGTTGTAGTTTTTGGGAAACTGAGTTTTAGGTCGATGGCTTCGCCCCATCCTTCAGCTAGGGTTGGACTGAAGTATCGTCCGGCACCCACTTCGCCGTAAATGGTTAGCACACGCTTTTTGATTTCGAATTCAGCGGTATGCATATTGAATCCCACACCATGGGTGAGGAGGCTGTCGGAATAGCTTTGATTGTTAAATGTATTTAGGCTGATGTAGTGGTTGCCTACAGTTTTTTTCAATTTTCCGCCGTAGGATTGGTTGGGTAGGGGCGCCATTCCGCCATTCAGTTGCGTTTTACCAAACATGATAACTCCGGAGAGATTTTTGGGCATGTCGTTGGCTTCAATGATAATTCCCTGAAACGCCTGACGTCCCCATCGCGTATCCTGGTTCAACGCTCCATTGGTGTAGAAGTTATTGTAGCGGTCGGCGATGTTTTGTGTTTGCGGATCCCAAGGGTTTCTTTCGAAGATGGAATATCTGTTGAAACCGGGATTGGTATGAAAGGTAAACGGCGTAAGCGCGTACCAATTGATACCGCCGGCAATTACATTAAGGCTTCCTTTTTGGAAATCGTGGGTACCGGTTAGGCTGACACCCAAGTTGAGGCCTTTTACATTTTCGGCTTGACCTGCGCCGGTCATTGGGGTCCAGAGGTAGAAATCGGTAGAAAATCTTGTGCTCGGAGTGATGCTTCCGCCCATGTTTAGCATGAGTTGAGGGATTTGGGCATCGTCGCCTACGAAGATGTGGGTTGGCGTTTTGGCTTGCTCCGTATAGCTGCCCCTTTCAAACATATCTTTCGAATTTTGAAGATATCTCACGTTGGTAATAAAGCGGTAGTACCCTGAAATTGTGAATCTTTCCAACTTCTCCGGGGCTTGTTTTGGATAAACCCCCAAAGGATAAATTGTATTTGTGATTTGCGCAACAGCATTTGCCGTAACGATGCCCCAAAATGCGATTGCGAGTAAATATCTTTTCATGGGGTTAAGGATTAAAACTGTCCATGGTGAATTTCTTTAAGCGGACGGATTTCGGTTTGGTTGAGTTGGCGCTCGCATCGACGTAAAAAGGATAGTTGGCGTAAGCGATTTTGTTTTGGTATTCGATTGTTACAAAAAGTCGGTAGGCCCCTTCTTCGTTGGGCGCTTTAAACAGTATGCGTTTTGATTTGCCTTTTTTGATTAAACCTGGGATTTCAGAGGCTTCATTTTCTAGATCGCCCCCTGCTTTTTTGTCGTTGCTTTCAGCCAAAATTTTCCAACTGCAATGCAAATTGTTTGTGTCGTTCTGCGTTTGGTTGTATTGAATCAAATAAGCATCGGCGAAGGCTTGATTGATAGAATTGGCGCCAATATGAAGTCCGCTATAGGCATTTTTGCCGTTGATAAAGAGGTTTGCGATACTAGGGGTAGATGTGGTTGGGTCTTGACTGCTCCAGGCAATTTTCAGTGCATCAATGGCTTGTGTGGGTTTGCCCTCTTTGGTGAAAAGTCCATACCAAGTAAGCGTATATTCCTGCTTTTGTCCCCATAAAAAGACGTAGGAGCCAATGCAATCATGCGGATTTGCTGCGATGTAATTCGTGTATCGTTTGTTGTAGACTTCGGCTTTTTCGAGGCTGCTTTGTTCGATGGCTGCGCCCCAGGGCGTGTTCGGAGATTCCCAGTGACCGTTGGGTCCCCATTCTGTGATCATATAAGGTCCGGTCCAACCCCATTTTCTGATGTTGTAGGGTACGTTGCCGATATCGCCATAAGTATTCACGCAGTATACGTCGATGTCGGGTGCCTTTTGTTTAATCAGTGCCACTTCCATCGAATCTAAACCAGCAGTAACCGTAGAAGTTGGGTGATTGGGGTCCACTTGATGCGCATATTTGGCGATGTCTTGAATGGCGTCCCAAACACGGGTATTGGAATAAAACAGATCCACCTCATTGCCGATGCCCCACATGAGCAAAGCAGGGTGGTTTTTGAATTGATCGATGACGCTTTTAAAGTGATTCAATTGCTTCTCCACTTTGGCCTTGTTGCTATAGTCAAAGCCATGTCGTTCATGCTGAAGCCACATCCCTAGCATCACTGTGAGTCCATGTTTTTGCGCATT
>JBEGUW010000164.1:0-9572 GCA_041178665.1 Bacteroidota bacterium | reverse complement strand
TAAACACAACATCCACCTGGTTTGATTCAAGCCAATTCATTGCATCGCCGGCATTAGAGAATGTGTTTACAATTTCAATCCGTGGAAAATTGTGCAAATGCGATTTTAGCACTTCCAAGGCCAAGGGCTCATCATCGATGAGAATACTTTTGATAGGATTATTCGGCATGATCTAAGTCGATATTTAATGTAACGCAATATTCTCTTTGGTCGTTTGTAATGATTAATTCATGCGCACCAGGATAAATGTAATTCAATCGTTTTTTGAGATTGTCTAGCCCAATACCACCTTGGGTTGATGCCTGATATACGATTGGTTTTGAGTTTTCGACCAACAAACAATATCCACCCACCAACGATTTACCCGAAATCTTCACCCAACCCTCTTCCATCGCCGACTGCGCACCGTGTTTAAACGCATTTTCAATCAACGTCAAAAACAGCATCGGCTCAATTAAGTAATCCTTGGTTGGCTCTTCCATGTCGATTTCTACTTTCACCCTATCGCCCACCCTCATCTGTTCCAAGGCAACAAAATCACTCAGATGCTGCAGTTCCTTCTGAAGGTCCACCTTCCCTTCGCTGGTTTCATAAAGCACATAGCGCAAAATATCACTCAAACGCAATACCACTTGAGGCGCTAAATCACTTTTAATCAATGTGAGCGCATAGAGATTGTTTAATGAATTGAATAAAAAATGGGGATTGATCTGCGTTTTCAGAAATTTCAGCTCAGATTGCAATTGCATTTTTTGCAAATCTCTTTTCGACTGTTGATCCGCATACCAATCTTTTAAAAACTTGAACGTCATTGAGAGGATGATGCTAAACAACAAGCCCAACCCAATCAAAAATAAGAAAAACGACGACCAGACAACGCTTTGAATATCTTGATTGGCGACCAAAGAATGGGTTAAAATTGAAATCGGGAAAGATGCCGCGCTTATCAAAAGCAATATCGAGAATACATAGGACAAATAATTCCGATTCAGCAGAAATCGAGGAACGAGGAAATAGAGATTAAAGTAGACAACAACAGCGTGGGTTGTCAAAATTGGAACTTGGCGTAAAATCGAATCGCCCCAAGAGTTTCCTATTCGAATTACCGCAGCAATGATTACTGAGTATATCAACCAAAATAGGATGTGATAGAGTTTGTATTTACTTAAGATTTTCTCAGACTGCGAGAATAATAGATGAAACGGCTTCTGTGTTCCTAAAGACATTTCGTATTGAAGTAATTACTTCATTTTTTTGATCAATTCAAATCCCATTTCTAGCCATTTAGAAGGGGCTACCATTTTGGGACTTAAATCGAAGAACTGAAATAAACCGCTGTGGTTTAAATGTGCATTGGGAGTTGACTTAGAGAAATACGCTTCCGCTGCAAAGAACCCAACCACATTAATTGTGACTAAAGTTGCGATAATGGTACAATTCTTTTTCAATCGTTTATCCATGATTTTCTATTTGGCAAATTTGGTGCCATAAAGCATTGACGATAAAACGAATAATTTGTTACATTATTTTCTAAAAAAATCTCTAATTAGTTGAGATTGAAGGCCCAAGACCAAGGAATCCGAAGGCGTTTTTATGTCAAATGCATCCATAAACAGATAATGCCGGTATCCACTTGCGGTCAAAACGGCCTTATTATCTGTGAAAGAAATTGCCATACCTGGGTGATTTGCATAAATCATATTTCTAGAAAAGGGCGTTTTGGCGGAATTGCCCAGCAATTGCTCTGTCAAGGTGGCATATATATCGGTCTGACTCACAATCAAATGAGGCGCCACCCCACGATACATATCGCGAATAGGTCCCCCAGTTATCATCAATGGAATTCTAAAGAACTCTTGTTCATAATCTTCAGTTACCGGTAAACCCAAAGATTTGCTATGGTCGCTCACGACAACGATGACCGTTGAATCATATAAATTGGCAAGCTTTAGGCCTTCCACTAGCTTTCCCAATGCGGCATCAGAGTATCGAATCGACAGTTTAAGTTTTTCGTCTTCCGGTAGGTCTTGATTGTCGACCACATCGTAGGGCTCATGACTGCTTAGCATCAACCAAGACGCAAAAAAGGGCTGCGGCAAATGGGTAATATCGTTGAGAACCAATTTAGACATGGTTTTATCATTCACGCCCCATTTTGAATCTGCCGAATTGGGATAGGTTTTGATATTTTGGAAACCCACAAACTTTAGGAAGGTCCCCATATTGGCAAAATCCGGATCGCCGCCATAATAAAAATTGGTATTGTAGCCTTGTTTTACAAATGCAGCGGGTAAAAATTGTTCATGCAGTGCGCCCCATTTGGATGGATCGAGCAAGATGCCCTTTACCGGCTGAGAAGGATAACCACAAAAAATGGCAGCCAATCCTTTATCGGTTCGATCGCCTGCGGCATAGGCCTTCTTAAACCACATACCGTCTTGGGCCAAGCGATGTAAGTTGGGCGCAATGGACTCGGATGGGTCGCGTTCCAGCCAATGTTCACCAATTCCTTCTAGCACGATGAAAAGTACATTGGAGCCTTTTTTGATAATTTGGGGCATTCGTTTAAGTCCGCCAGGAAAGGTATCGGGACCCATGTATTTATCGAGCGCTCGTTGCTCCATTTCGGCGGGCATCAATGCCGATTTGATATTCTGATTTAAGGTAGGTTGTTGATAGACGTGAAATAGATTCCACAAAGAATTGGTTGAAAGTGCGTTGTGTAGGCTGTTGTTGGTTTTCTGAGCACTGCCTAAACTCAATGGAATTGAAGTAACTCCCCCTCTGGCTCCAATGGCAAGAATTAGAACTAGCGGTACCATGATCCATTTTGATTGAAAATCGAGTGTGGATTTATTGAATACAGTGATGAGGAGTTTGCCAAGTAAAACGGCGATGACAATCAAGGCGATTAAAAAAAACAAGATATAGATTCGATCCTGGGTACTCAGGGAATTAAGAATTTCTTTAGGGTACGATAGATAATCCAGCGCAAGTCGATTTGTTTTGCAAGACCAGGTTTTAAGCAAATAATAATCGGTGAGAATGACAATGGCTTGCAGGGCGAGAAAAAGGCCTTGAAATATGGCAATCAGCTGGGCTCGTTTGGGAAGGAGCAGCAAAATGCAAATGGCAAGCGTGTAATAAGAAGCAATTGAGACGTCTTGCATCCAGCCCGCGGATTGGAGGATGGGTTTAATTGCCGTGGGTACGGATGGATGGGTTTGGATGTTTATGAGTAGGGTTCGGCCGAGCCATTGCGATAGCAATGCGAGGCCGAACGAAATGGCGGACATCAAAAAAAACCCGTTTAAAAACGGGTTTTTTTTGATGGTATCTAATATCCGACTCAAGGATTAATGACAATTTTTGTTTGATATACCCTACCCGATTCATCCTTCACCGTAGCAAAATAAATCCCCGCAGAAACATCAGACAAATCAATCTGATTGCCTTCAAAAGTAACATGCACCAATTTACCATCCAAAGATTGCATGGTTGCAAAAGTGATAGTATTGATACCCATTACATTCATCACCCCTTTTGCTGGATTGGGATAGAACACTACCTGCTTTACCGGTAAATCTTGATTCGCGCTCAATACAACTTGAATGTAATTGGTTTTTAATTTCTGATCATTCCCTGTTGTATTCGTCGCCTTAAGCGTCACTGAGTAGCTTCCCAAGGCATTAAATTTCACGTCCATATTCCTCATTGATGTAGTTGTTGCATTCATCAATGTGTATGTAGAAGGTGTTATTGTCCACAACCAAGAAGTTGGCGTATTATCGCTCAAATCAACCAATCTAACAGTTTGGGTTGTGTTTGGGTTTGTGATATCTGCAACGAAGTCAGCCAAAGGTTTTGCACTTGACAAACTAGAAACGTTGATGTAATTTGTTTTCACCACCTGGGTTTTGTCGGCTGACATATTGGCTCCCGTAAAGGTTATCGTATAGGAACCCACAGAATTGAACGATACAAAAATGTTCTTGTCCGTTAACTTAGAATTGGATTGTAAAGTATAGGTGTTGGGTGAAATCGCCCATGAATACGAAACGGTATTATTACTACAGGTGGAGGTTAATGCAACAGTCTGAGCGACGTTCACCGCCGTTTTATTCGCAACAAAATCAACCGCTGGTGGATCTTGAAATGTCAACCTGCGAATTACATTGTTGGTGATATCCGTGATAAAAAAAGCAGAATCAGCCTTTCTGTAAGTAAACAATCCCATGTAACCGAATCTGGCTGTCTTTGCCTGACCGTCCACGTAGCCCACTGTTGATGCTTGTCCTGCGTACACTTTCAATGTAGTACCGTCGAAAACTTTGATGCAAGTTTCATCCGCGATGTAGATATTTCCATTGGCCACAACCACATCCGTAGGCATGTTCAGTCCTGAAGAAATAACAGTAGTCACTTCGTTTGTATTCAAATTCAATCGTTTGATTTTCTTATTGTTACGATCGGCAATTAACATGCTATTATCGCTTTCCAAGAAAATACCCGATGGGGCATAAAACATCGCATTACTACCTACTCCATTTGCATCACCCGCTGTCTTTGCCTTTCCCGCAATCGTTGTCACCTTACCCGCAGAAATCTTACGAATCACTTCATTTCCAAAGTCACAGATATACATTTCACCAGCTGAATTAATTTCGATATCCGATGGTGAACTAAAATAAGCATCGGCAACTAAACCATCTTTATGATCCCCACTGAATGAATATTTCCCAGCGATGGTAGAAAATACAGTACCATTGGAAACATTCACAAATTGAGTTCCTTTTCGGATTAAAGCGTTGTCTGAATCTACGATATAAACGTCGTTTGTATTTTTGTTAACGCACACACCCGATGGCATATTGAATCGGCTTACCGTAGCAGTACCATTGTCTATACCTATTGAACCCGGTTCCGTAGGATCGCCCAAAAATCCGCCGCGAATACGACTTAACGATCCATCTAAAATCATGACATTGTGCATGTCCGTAACCCACATACGGTTGTTATTGTCGACACAAATACCCATGGGCATTGAATATAATTCATCCGCCAAATTGTTATTGGGCGTTGCATTGAAATCCCCACTTCCCAAATATTGCTTTCCAGCATAGGTCTTCACATTTTGACCTGTTAGTTGAAATGCAAAAGCAAAAGTGGCTGCTGCAATTAGAATTGATTTTTTCATCTTTATAAATTTTCTAAAGTTTGATTAATATTTTTTTCGATATCTTCAATGACATTATCATACGAACGTCGTTGCAATGCATTGCCCGTCATAGCCTTGAACAATTCCTCATAGCGTTCAGTGATACTATTCACAAATGCATCGTCCATAATTGGCATGGTCTGACCTTCGAGTCCTTGAAAGCCATTGGCCATCAACCACTCGCGGACAAATTCTTTACTCAATTGTCTCTGAGGCTCCCCTTTTTCTTGCAACTCGCTGTATGTATCGGCATAGAAGAACCGACTACTATCGGGGGTGTGAATTTCGTCGATCAACATCACCTGATTGTCCTTTACGCCAAATTCGTATTTCGTATCAACCAGAATAAGTCCTTTTTCAGCTGCGATTTCTGCGCCTCGGGCAAACAACTTAAAGGTGATATCGTACAACTCATCCAAACGCTCTTTTGAAACGATGCCCTTTTCCAAAATCTCATCATAGGTGGTATCTTCATCGTGTCCGCTAGTTGCTTTGGTGGCCGGCGTTATGATTGGCATTGGCAATTGATCATTCTCTTTAAGTCCTTCAGGCAAAGTATTTCCGCACAAAATTCTACCGCCTGACTTATACACTCTCCAGGCATGACCTGTAAGATAATTCCTAACCACGAACTCTATCGGAAGCGCATCGCATCGATGTCCAATGGTTACATGTGGATCGGGTGTACTGATTTTCCAATTTTGAACGATATCCGAAGTCCTATCTAAAAACAAACTGGCAATGGCATTCAGAACTTGACCCTTGTAGGGAATGCTTCTAGGTAAAACGTGATCAAATGCTGAAATTCGATCGCAGGCCACAATCACTAGCAAATCGTCATTTATCGTATATACGTCTCTAACCTTACCGCGATAAAACTGGGTTTGATTATGAAAATTATAGTTGGTTGCCGTGAGTGCGTTCAATGACATGTAATTAGTTGATAGCAAAAATAACTACCTATGCTTTAATACTTTCCGAATCTTTTTCACATTCCGTCTCTCGATCGTAGGCGTGTACAATTTCCTTGACGAGTCTGTGTCGAACAACATCATCCGTATCCAATTGAATTTGAGCAATTCCCTTGATGTTTTTCAACAAACGCAGGGCCTTGCCGAGACCACTTTGCTGTTTACGTGGCAAATCGATTTGAGTGAGGTCGCCGGTAATTATGAGCTTAGCATTGGGACCCATTCGTGTAAGGAACATTTTAAGCTGAAGGTCTGTACTATTTTGTGCTTCGTCTAGAATTACGTAACAATTATCCAAGGTCCTGCCTCTCATGAAGGCCAAGGGGGCAATTTCAACGGTTCTGCTCTCAACCATGCTTTTTAATTTGTCGTTTGGAATCATATCCTCCAACGCATCGTAGAGCGGGCGCAAATACGGATCAATTTTTTCCTTTAGATCTCCTGGCAAAAACCCAAGATTCTCCCCTGCCTCCACCGCAGGTCTTGTCAAAATGATTCTGCGAATCTCCCTTTCTTTTAGAGCCAAGACAGCAATGGCAACCGCCGTATAGGTTTTACCCGTCCCTGCCGGACCTATGGCAAAAACGATATCATTGGTGCGAGCGGCATTCACCATTTTAACTTGGTTTCTGGTTCTGGCTTTGATTTGCTGACCGCGAGTACCAATCAGTAGTACATCACCGGTACCAATTAATGGAGGGCCACCCGTATTTTCCGGCTTAACCACTTCGATGCCGTCCAAAGCTTCCAAGACAATATGCTCATTAATTTCTTTGCCCTTGAGGAATACTTTCTCCAAATGTTTCATTGCCGTTTGAAAAGCATCCATTGAGGCCTCATCACCAAAAATCTTAATTTCATCGCCCCGTGCTACAAATTGCAGTTTGGGAAATTTCGACTTAATAATTGTGAGATGTAAGTTGTTTGGCCCATAAAACTGTTGAGGGTCAATGATGTCGAGGGTGTAAATTCTTTCGGACAATATCTGTGTTATTTAGCTATACAAACCTAAATGAAAATCATATCTAAAACGTGCACTTCCACCTTACAACAACAACAACTTTTCACCAATATATCAACGATTACAAGAAATCGCTAATTTGTCATTTTCTATACAAAATCAACTGTGTATATAATAAAACTACCGTAAAATTGCGATATTTGAAACCAAACAAAAGCAATGCATTCAATATTAAATCGCTTATTTCTATTTACTACAGCTGCTACATTGGTTGTGATTTCTTCTTGCAATAGTTCGGTTGAACCCCAAAACGACCCCCGATTTGATGGAAATAGAGCTATGACGAAACTGCTTGATAGTTTGAACCAAAATGCAGATCCAGACATTAATTATTATCTAAGTGGCCGTCGTGCTGCTCGTATGATGGAGAAAAAGCACAATTATACTAATGGCGTAGATATAATAAAATGGGAAGCAAAATATTGTTTTGAATTGCTCAATGCAGGTAGCACAGAAGAAGGAATAAAAACATTAACAGCAATGATTAACAATTACCAAGGTGGCCCCGAAAAAGCGTTAAACGATCCGGAATTTAAGGTAGTTTTTGACCTATTGGCTGTGGGGTATTTGAGAATGGGTGAAAATGACAATTGTGTATCTAACCACAATTCTGCCAGCTGTATACTGCCTTTGAAATCAAAAGCTTTCCATAAAAACACCAAAGGTTCATTGAGTGCAATTGAAGTATACACTCAGTTGCTTCGCGTTTATCCCGATGACTTACAAAGTAGATGGTTGATGAATATCGCATACATGACGTTAGGCAAATACCCTACGGAAGTTCCTAAAGAATATTTGATCCCATTTGACGCATTGGACGAAAAAGTGGAAGGATTTGTACCTTTTGAAAATTTGGCTGTAGATTTAGGTGTGGACGTGAATGGACTTGCCGGAGCAGCTATGACTGAAGATTTTAACAATGACGGGCACCTGGATATTTTTTGCTCATCATATGGATTGATCGACAATGTTAAATTGTTCATGTCGGATGGCAAAGGTGGATTCGTTGATGAAACCGACAAAGCTATGTTAATGGGAATTACGGGTGGCTTAAATGCAAAGCAAGCCGATTTTAACAACGATGGCTTTATGGATATCTTGGTATTGCGCGGGGCCTGGCTCGACAAAGGAGGTGAATGGCCAAACAGCTTATTAAAAAATAATGGTGATGGTACTTTTAGCGACATCACAATTTCTGCCGGAATGTTGAGTTTTTGCCCAACCGAAACAGCGTCTTGGGCGGATGTCAATAATGATGGTCTTCTAGATGTCTTCATTGCAAATGAAAACAATGATGAAAATCAATATCCTTGTGAACTATACATAAATAACGGAAATGAATCCTTTTCTAATGTCGCCAATGATTGGGGCTTAGCTGGAAATTTCGGATTTGCAAAAGCTGCAATTTGGGCAGATTTTAACAACGATGGACTTCAAGACTTGTTTATATCATGCTTGAATTACGACAATAAATTGTTCATGAATCGTGGTAGAATCGGAAATTCTAAGAAATTCAAATTTGAGAACATCGCCGATAAAGCGGGGGTTACATTTCCTAAACAGAGTTTCCCTGCCATCGTATTTGATTTTAACAATGACGGTCTAGAAGATATTTTTTGCACGTCATTCCCCGCGGAAAAATTATCACTTGTGGGCGAAGAGGCCGCTTTGGAATTACTTGGCAAGCACAGCACTGCTGAAAAATCACGACTTTTCAAAAACAACGGAAACGAAACATTTACCGATGTAAGTAAAGAAATGAATCTTTGGAAACAAACTTTTGCGATGGGATTCAGCTTTGGCGACATCGACAACGATGGTTGGTTAGATATTTACGCAGGAACTGGAGCTTTTGAATTCACTTCTTTGGTGCCAAATAGGGTTTTCAAAAACATGGAAGGAAAGAGATTTGCAGAGATTACGCATTCTTCGGGAATGGCGCATTTACAAAAAGGACATGGAATTGCTTTTGGTGATTTAGACAATGATGGCGACCAAGATATTTATACAACGTTGGGTGGTGCTGTAGAGGGAGATAATGCACATAATGCGCTTTTTGCCAACCCAAACCACATCAACCATTGGATAACCTTACAATTACAAGGCAAGAAGGGTGCGAGAGATGCTCAAAACAGCAAAGTAAAGATCACCGTTTCAACGCCGGCTGGTTCACAATCTTATTACCATGTAGTTGGGTCAGGTGGATCATTTGGTGCCAACAGCATTCAGCTAGAAGCGGGATTAGGCAA
Source organism: Bacteroidota bacterium (assembly GCA_041178665.1). Taxonomy (GTDB): domain Bacteria; phylum Bacteroidota; class Bacteroidia; order NS11-12g; family UBA955; genus UBA955. The sequence continues at coordinate 113 of JBEGUW010000164.1, read as the reverse complement.
AGCAACCAAAATTGAGAGCATAGAAGTATCGTGGTATGGTAACCCCAAAAACAAGCAGGTTTTCAAAAATGTGGGGATGGACCAAATCGTCAAATTGACAGAAGGCATGGCTG
>JBEGUW010000163.1:0-3977 GCA_041178665.1 Bacteroidota bacterium | reverse complement strand
AGCCCGTTTTTTGGGGGGATTATCGGATATGGGTGACCAAACGGTGGTGACGAATGTACGTCACGCCGAATCCTTGGATCATTGCGCCACGGAGATGCAGCAGGTTTTGGACGGGATGGCTTCGGGTTTGTCTGGCGATTTGCTGGCCTTCCATTTGCGCGAAGGCATTCGTGCGTTATCGGGAATTACTGGTGAGATCGGGGTAGAAGAGATTCTTGGATCCATCTTCTCGAAGTTTTGTATCGGGAAGTAATGGCCGATAATCAACGATAAACAAAAACAACATAAGATAACGAAAACCCTTGCCTGGCAAGGGTTTTTGCGTTTTTAGGCAATCTGACATTTTTAGTCATTTTGCGTGTTTTGCACCCCTTTTGTTGCTCATATGTATACCAGATATTTCGAGCAACATGTCAGCAACAAATTCAGAACGTAATAAAAATTATTGCACTACCCTGCACCATGCTGCACCACTCTGCACCATGCTGCACCATATCGGCGAAATAAAAATGACTGCTCTAAAACACCCATATTCGAAAATTTGTGTTTTCTGCCAAGAAGTATTCGTGGCTATGAAAAACAGCACTTTGTACTGCTCTCAGAAGTGCGCCGCCAAGGCCTATAAAGAGAACAAAAGACAAGAGAAATTACTCCAAGACAAGGCACTTGTTAAGAGTCAATTAACAGCCCCTGTGGTGATGATTCAAGCCCGCGAGGTGTTGTCCATAAATGAGGTGAGTTTGTTGCTCGGAGTCTCGCGTTGGACCGTGGCAAGAATGATAAAAACCAAGAAAATCAGAACATTTTCTATTGGAACGAGGCGTTTGGTCTTACGCGTAGAATTAGATAAAATATTGGAAAATAAATAGTTATGAAAGTCACACTTAGGAAACGTCTACTAAAGACAGGTAAGATCAGCCTTTATCTTGATCACTGTCCGCCAATTATTCACCCAGAAAGTGGTAAAATGACCCGTTGGGAATACCTAGAAATGTATCTCTACAGTCCCCCGAGGGATGAAATGGAGAAACGTCACAATAGAGACATCGAAACCCTTGCTCGTTCCATTGCAGCCAATCGACAAATAGATAGGTTGGCGGGTAAATTCGGTATCAAACGTAGTTCACAGTTTGATGACTTCCTGCCATTCTATGAGAAGCAAGTAAACAAATGGATTGGCAATCCGAATACCCATGGAGGTTGGGTAGCATCATATAAAACCTTCCTTCAATTTTGTAAAGAGCAATGCAGCTTTGGCGATATCACGCCGCAATTCATCAATGAATACAAAGAGTTTTTGGAGAAAAAAGCGACACGCATCAATTCGCCCAAAATGCGCATCTCCCAAAATTCGTGTTACACCTATTACAATAAGCTTAGAGCCACCGTGCGTGAAGCCATGGTATTTGGACATATCATAAGCAACCCTTTTGATGCGGTGAAAGGTGTACAACAGCCTGAAACCTATCGTGAGTTTTTAACAAAGGAAGAATTGATTAAGCTGTATAATACGCCCACTGAATCTGAATTATTAAAACGCTCTTGTATGTTCTCGGCACTCACTGGATTAAGGTTGGGGGATGTTACAAAACTTCGCTGGGAACAAATTCAGCATTCCGAAAGTTTGGGGTATTTTATCCGCTTTACCCAGAGTAAAACAAAGTCCATGGAGACGCTTCCCATTTCGGATGAAGCAGTGAGTCTTTTAGGTACTTACGAAGAAAGTGAGGTCTGTATATTTGGTGATTACAATTTTCAACGAGACTATGCGAACTTAAACCGATGGTTGCAACGTGCGGGCATTCGCAAGAAGATCACATTTCATAATTTCAGACACACGTTTGCAACGTTGCAGTTAGCGGAAGGAACCGATATCTATACCGTTTCAAAATTGTTGGGACACAAACATATTCATACCACACAGATTTATGGTAAGGTGATGGATTCAACGAAAACAAAAGCAATGAAGAGTATCCAATTGGGCATATCATCTGACAATAAAAGACAGGAAAAATGAAAAATGTCAGTGACAAATTGTCTGAATGTCAGTGAATTAGGAATGTGAACCTAATTTGCTTGCATTTGCGCAATAGGTTATTTATCGACGCAAAATTAGACTAGTTTGGACTATTTTGATACAGTATGGTACAGTGGTTTTGGAGCAAAACGAACCCTCGAAAAATCGATAACTAAAAAAAGATAACCAAAAGTTTGGCACGGTTCTTTTTTTGATGAAGGGTGAGTAAATGTTTCATATGAAAGAAAGTATTACTCACTTACAAGCATTCATCACAGAGTTGGTGAATGAAGCTGTTCAAGTTGCATTAGAACAGCATCAAGAAACTGCCATCACTGAATTGGCAGAGAACAATCTAAAATCGGAAATACTCAATGCCGATCAGGCTGCGGAGTTTCTTCACATCGCCAAACAGACTTTGTACTCTATGACGAGTAGAAGAAAAATTCCTTTTTACAAGAATGGAAAGAAGATTCTATTTCGCAAAGGTGAACTTCAGGATTGGTTGAATTCAGGCAAACACGAGCAAGAGAAAAATATTCATCGGGCGGCATCACGCTACGTGCAGGATAAACCACTAAAGCGATGATCATGCACAGTGTAAAGCATAACACAGTGGCTGAGGAGGAATTGTTCCTATTGCCAGGCTATCAGGATCAGCTGAGATCCACGCTATCGAACAGTATTTATGATAATTTGCCAGAACCACTGAGAGACTTGTTTACGACCATTGATAATCCGTATGAGCGGGATATTTTACTATTGGGTACACTTACGGTACTTTCTGGTTGTATGCCCAATGTGATAGGCTTTTACGACCGCAAATGGGTATCGCCCAATTTGTATACATTTATTGAAGCACCGGCTGGTTCGGGAAAAGGGGTGTTGAGTTGGACACGATTGGTGGGCATGGAAATTCATAAAATGTTGTTGGAAGAAACAACCCTTGCAAAAAAGCAATTCGAGGAGTTGAAGCGCGAGAAGATAAAACAGAAGGATGCGGATGTTTCTGCGCTAAAAGAACCGCCTTATAAATTACTTTTCGTTCCTGCGAATAACAGCGCTAGTTCTGTTGTTCAAACCCTCAGTGAAAATGACGGGGCAGGGATTCTGTTTTCAACTGAAGCGGATACTTTGGCCAATGCCTTGGCGCAAGACTGGGGGAATTTTAGCGATGTGCTCCGTGCAGCATTTCACCATGAACCTGTTGAGATGCAACGAAGGCAAAATAGGGAGCACTTTTCCGTGGAGCGCCCTCGTTTATCAGTTTTACTTACTGGGACACGTGGTCAGGTCATTCGATTAATACCCGATACAGAGAATGGGTTATTCAGCAGATTTATGTTTTATTCGTTTCCTGCTGTCCCAACGTTTAGAAATGTATTTGACCATCGCGGGACAGATCCAGGTCAGACCTTTCGTAAGGTGGGACAAATGGTAAAAGAAATGTATTTGTTTTTACAGGGACAAACCCAAGCATTAGAGCTGTATTTGGTGAAGGAACATCAAGATAGATTCATCAAGCAGTTTCAATTGCTTACCCAAGTGGCACATAAGGATTCCGGGACGCCGATTTTGGCCACAATCCATCGATTGGGATTGATTTGTTTTCGAATGTCGATGGTGTTCACCACGATGAGATATTACGCTCAATCAAAGCGAGACAAGAAAAGTGAAATAAAAATTCAATCTACCGACTTAGAGATTTCTGGTGAAATCGCTTACACACTTCTGTACCATGCAAACATGTTGGTTGCGGATATGAAAAATGGCAGTAAGTATATTCAACAGCAGGCAAAGCAGCAACGATTTTTTGACATTCTACCCGTTGAGTTTAACTGGATGTTGGCGGTGGTGTTGGGACAAAAACTGAATATGTCTTCTTCCTCTGTGAGACGATATTTATTGGGGGGTGAATTTGAGAGAATAGGGAAGGGGCAATATCGCAAAGTAGTCAAAG
>JBEGUW010000162.1:0-8019 GCA_041178665.1 Bacteroidota bacterium | reverse complement strand
ATCGCTTTCACGATATCGATAAAATCGCGGGCTTTTAAACTTGCACCACCAATCAATCCACCATCAATATCCGTCTGCATGAATAAAGCCGCGGCATTTTCTGGCTTCACGCTTCCACCATAGAGGATTGAAGTTGTTGAAGCAATTTCTTCATTGTATTGATTGGCCAATAGTTTTCTGATGTATGCATGGATTTCCTGCGCCTGCTCCGGAGAAGCATTCAAACCCGTACCGATAGCCCAAACTGGCTCATAAGCAATAACAACTTCCGCAAACTCTTTGCGATCCAAATGAAACAACCCTTGAACGATTTGCTCTTCAATGGCTCTAAAGTATTGCTTGCTTTCGCGCTGCTCCAAAGTTTCTCCGATACAAAAAATGGGCTTCATGCCATGGCGAATCACAGATTTCACTTTTAACGCACAGACTTCGTTGGTTTCCCCAAAGAATTGACGTCGTTCAGAATGGCCTACCAAACAATATTGAACACCCAACGACTTGAGCATACCGGCTGAAATTTCACCTGTGAATGCACCTTGATCTGCTTGGTGAGCATTTTGAGCCCCCACCAGCAATCCGCTTCCTTCTAGCAATCGAACGGCAGATGGCAACGCCAAAAATGTTGGGATTAAAACTACTTTACCTTCTCCGCGATACTCATCTCTAACAATACCTCTTACTTCGGTAATCAACGCTTGGCTCTCTTCCAAGGTTTTGTGCATTTTCCAGTTACCCGCAACAATTTTCTGACGATTCATAATAACAGCGAAATAACAAAATCTAAATCAAACGTTATTCTCAAGATATCAACGAGAACACCTCATCTGCCCAAGCCATTGCCAACGCAAATTGCGAGTCTCTATCCATTTCAGAATTGTCCAACACCCGATAATCCGATGTCATTGTAAGCGGACTATTTTCTCTCGAAGAATCCACTTCGTCGCGATGCTTTAAATTCGACGATATCTCCTCCAACGTCACCGCATCTCCTTTGGCCACCAACTCAGAATATCTCCGCTGAGCCCTCACCTCAACCGAGGCCGTCATGAAAATCTTGAGTTCTGCATCCGGAAAAACTACCGTTCCGATATCGCGACCATCCATTACAACGCCTTTTTTTACTCCCATTTGCTGTTGCAAATACACCAACTTTTCGCGCACGGCTTGGATTTTCGCCACTTCACTCACTTTCGATGCAACCGCAATTGTCCGAATTTCATTCTCCACATTTTCACCGTTTAACGTCACAAAAGAAGCCCCTGCATCGTCCACATCAAACTCCACCGTTAATTGAGCCAACGCTTGTTCCACTTGAGCCATATCATCCAAATTCACGGAATGACGCATCAAAAACAACGTCACCGCGCGATACATCGCCCCGCTATCGATAAAAACATAATTCAACGCTAAAGCCATCGCTTTCGCCAAAGTCCCTTTCCCGCAGCTGCTGTAACCGTCTATTGCGATATTGATTTTTCTTTGTCCCACTTTCTGTTATAACTCAGGGATTCCGCGACAAGGCGTATGATTTAACTGAACGAAGGCCACTGATCGCTTCTTGGAAAACCGATTGGGATCGATGATGATGGAAAACATATTCGAATTCTGACTACTGAAATAACTGGCACTGGAATACGTAATATCCAATTTGGCCATTTTAAACTTCAAGCCCCAACCAAAACCTGCCGTTCCGCGCCTTATATCGGTAATCATTTCTTTTCTTCGCTGCTGGCTGTAACCTACATAAATGCCAAAATTCTTACCCAAAGCCAATTCCGTCCCCACAGCTAAATGTCGACCCAATTTATCCGCGAACTTCGCTTCGGTTGGCACCACTGTCTGACCATTGATGTCGATTTGTCCGTTGCTATTCAGATACTGATCATAGGTCAAATCCCATTTTTGCAAACTATGCGCCACCAAATGAAATTTAAAGGGCATGTGTTTGGGCATGATTGCCACGGCTGCTTGGATATTAAAAGGCAATGGTTCTCTACCTGCATCTTGATAGCTCATGACTTGTGCACCGAGGTTTTTAATAAGCACACCAGCCGATAATGTTGAATCTTTTTTGATGTGATTGAGCCCCAAATTAAGATACACGCCATTGGATATGTAAGGACCGAGAATACTATAAACCATCCCCAATTGAGCACCAAATCTCAATTGAGGCGATAGGGCCATGGACCCACCCATCCCAATATTGGTTTCGTTCGCCACCAATTTCATCGTTGGATTTCCTCCAGCATCGTAGCCATCCATACTGCCGTAGTCGATGTGCTGCGCAAACCCTTGCAACGATATTTTTTTACCTGCCAGAGAAACATTTCCTATCCCGAAGGCCGCATTGGCAGAAAAAACGCCGGGGAGAATGGTCCCTGCGCTCATTCCTGCTTTGAAGCGATGCTCATCGGAGAGTAAGGCTGGATTGTTGGTGGTTTGAAGGATATCTGATGAGGGTTGGGATATCAAATAACCGCACCATGCCAAGGATTTACTGTGCATTGGAACATCCAAAATCCGAAAAACGCCTTGCGATCCGGCTTGGGCCGAGGCCTTGGCCGAGGCCAGCACAGACAATAAAATCAGTAAGCGTTTGGGCATGAGCAACAAATTTAGTTTAAGAACGAGAACTCTCAGCGGATATTTTACCGAAATTTGTACTTTCCATGACCACGTCACTGTATCGCAATCCCTCCGAAGTACCCAAAAGTTCGCCTTTAGTTATTACCCAAGGGACTTTCGATGGCGTTCATCTGGGACATCAAAAAGTATTAAAGCACGTGGTTGACCAAGCCAAGGAACAAAACACCCAAAGCTTATTAATCACCTACCACCCACACCCTAGACTGGTGGTAGAACCTAACAACCGCGAACTCCGGATGCTATCGAGCATCGAAGAAAAAGCCGAAGCCGTTTTTGCCTTAGGCATAGATTACGTTCTGGTCCTTCCATTTACCCAAGAATTCTCCCAACTATCGCCCGAAGCCTTTGTGGCGGATATATTGGTAAAACAACTCAACGTCCACACCATCGTAATTGGGTACGACCACCACTTTGGGATCAACAGAAGTGGCGATTTCAACACCCTTGTTCAACTAAGCAAGCAGTTCAACTTCGCCGTACAGGAAATTCCAGCTTCTACAATAGATGAGATTGCCGTTAGTAGCACACGAATTCGCAAAGCGCTATCAAACAGAGGCTTAGAAGAAGCGAATCAACTCATAGGAAGGCCATACCAACTAACTGGTACGGTGATTCATGGCAAACAATTGGGCAGAACGATAGGATTTCCCACGGCCAATATCCACCTAAACGACCCTTACAAACTCATTCCGTCGTTTGGTGTTTATGCAGGCATTTGTTTGGTAGAAAATAAGCGTTTCAAAATGGTTTGTAACATTGGCGTAAGACCCACGGTGGATGGCGAAAATATTAGCATCGAAGCGCATTTGTTTGATTTCGACAAAAACATCTACGGCGAGCACCTCACCCTGTTTTTGGTACAGTATTTGAGAAATGAGCAGAAGTTCGGTTCAATCGAAGCGTTAAAATCTCAGATCTTACTCGATGCACAACAAGCCCAAACATTGGTTACTTTGGACTAAGACTTTTGTCTTTGCGCTGATGCTCGTTTGCAGCAACTTCGCCATCGCACAGATAGAAGACGACGAAGAAGATTACGGAGAAGACGAGGGCGATTGGATCATCCAAGATTCATTGTGGGAGCACAGCGCCGACACCCTAGCTTATTATTATGAGGAAGGTGAGTTCATCATCCCTGGCATGCTGCCCGAATACGATTTTTATGCTTTTTGGGACACGATGCACGTAGACGCCTATCGATTTGATTTGCGTAAACTTCAAGAAGCAATCCCAATTAACATCCTGGAAATGGATTGTGATTTTGCTATGCCTATTTATGGTAGGACGAATTCTCCTTTTGGCTGGCGTCATGGACGTCCGCACACCGGCATCGACCTACAACTTAGAACTGGCGATTCGGTTTATTCCGCTTTCGACGGTGTGATTCGAATGAGCAAATACTATAATGGCTATGGAAATTGCGTGGTGATTCGACATTTCAATGGATTGGAAACGCTTTATGGCCACTTGAGCAAGTTGGAGCACAAACCGGGAACTTTGGTAAACGCAGGTCAACTCATTGGATTGGGCGGATCCACCGGACACAGCACGGGCCCGCATTTGCATTTCGAAATACGATTCCTTGGAAGACCCTTAAACCCCGCTGCCGTTATCGACTTTCCCAATGAAACAGTAAAGAGCGATACCCTTCTGATTGCGTCGAATTTGTTTCAAATGCCCGCTTCTTCCTACCAAGGCAAAAAACGACGGGGATCCTATCGTAGAGGGCGTTCGCGCTCTAGCAAAAGCAAGCGAAGAAGATATTCCTACGAAATTAGAATAGAAGAAGTGTCTTCATCGTTATACAGAGTATAAAAGGTTGATCCGATTCAACTATTTTTGTATTTTCTGTGAGCATTCAAGTCAACAATTTATCCAAGAAATACGGCCATCAATTGGCATTAGATAGTATTTCATTTTCCATTCCATCTGGAGAGGTGGTTGGATTTCTAGGCCCCAATGGCGCCGGAAAATCTACCACAATGAAAATTCTCACCGGCTATATCCCTGCAAGCAGTGGCGATGCTTCGGTTTGCGGATTGGATTTGGCAGAACAGAGTTTAGAAGTGAGGAAGCTGGTAGGTTACCTTCCAGAGCACAATCCCTTGTATCTGGATATGTATATTTCAGAATACTTGTTATTTGCAGCGGGAATTGCGGGGGTTCAAAACACCAAGAAAGCGCTAGAAATGGCCATCGAGTTAACCCAATTGGGACCGGAAAGAAATAAGAAAATCGGACAGTTATCGAAAGGATACCGTCAGCGTGTTGGCCTTGCTCAAGCCCTGATTCACGATCCTAAAGTGTTAATTTTGGATGAACCCACCTCCGGACTCGACCCCAATCAGGTTGTTGAAATTAGAAACGTAATTAAAAATTTGGGCAGCGAAAAAACAGTTCTACTGAGCACCCACATCATGCAAGAGGTAGAAGCCATGTGTAACCGAGTGATATTAATCAACAAGGGCAAGATCATTGCCGACAATACGTTGGAAGGTTTAAAAGAAACTGCGCCATCAGACAGTTTGGAAACCATTTTTAGAAATTTGACAAGCCATGTGGGAAGTATTTAAAAAGGAAATTCGCAGCTTCTTGGGCTCGTTCATTGCCTATATAGTAATGGGCGTTTTCTTGGCAATCACCGGATTGTTTATGTGGATTATCAAAGGGAATAACGTCCTAGATCTAGGCGTCGCCAGTCTTCAAGTGATGTTCAATATCGCGCCCTACATTCTAATCTTCTTGGTTTCAGCCATTACGATGCGAAGCCTCAGCGAAGAACGTCGTTTGGGAACGATCGAGATTTTAACCACCCGCCCCGTGAGCGACCTATCCATTTTGATGGGAAAATATTTGGCAGCGGTTGCATTGATCGTCTTCACACTTTTACCTACCCTATTTTATTACTATACGATTCAACAACTCGCCGATCCGTTGCAAGGTACCGATTCCGGCGCAACCTGGGGTTCCTATTTTGGTTTGATACTTTTGGCCGCTAGCTACGCGAGCATTGGGTTGTTTGCTAGTTCTCTAACCGACAATCAAATCGTTTCGTTGATTATTTCCATGGTATTGTGTTTTTTCTGGTTTGGCGTATTGAGCCTACTCGGAGATATCAAAGCCCTAGACGCCATCGGCAAAAGCTTGGAATGGTTCAGTCTTGACTTTCACTATCAATCAATAAGTCGTGGCGTCCTAGACACCCGTGATGTAATTTACTTCTTTGGATTCATTGCAACCTTCTTAGGGGCAACGAAAATGGCGTTTGAAAGCAGAAAATGGTGATGAAAAAGTACGGAGCACGCATTCAATCCATCTTGGAATTTACCACACTGTTGGTAATTATCATCGTCGCAAACATCCTCGGTAATTTCTATTATTTGCGCATCGATTTAACAGAGGAAAAACGTTATACCCTGAGCGAAACAAGCAAAAAACTCAGCAAGGAGCTCGAGGAAAAGTGCTACTTCCGCCTATATCTCGACGGCGATATGTCGGCCCGATTCAAAAACCTTCGCAATGAAATCCGCGATGTGGCCTATGAATTTCGCGAACTCAGCGGCAGGAAAATAGAAATCGAAATCATCGACCCTTTCGAAGGAAAACAGTTATCCGAAGTCAGCGGCATTCTGGACGATTTTAATCAGCGCGGGGTAATTCATCAGCGCGATATTGAAGGAGAGGGAGGCAATAGCACCACCATAAAGAATATTATTCCGGGGGCAGAAATGATGTATGCCGGCAAAACCGTAGCAATCAATTTTTACGAGCACGATGTGGCTTTGGACGCCGACAACAACATCAAGCGAGCCATCGACAATGTAGAATATGAAATCGCTAATGGATTGAGGCAGTGCACGTTAAACAAACCCAAGAAGATTGCTGTTGCGGATGGTTCAGGAGAAATGATCGACAATCGCGTAGGAGATTTCGCTGCAGAATTGGGCAAATACTACGATGTTTCTGCGTTGAACATCAACGTGGCAGATCCTAAATCGGCAGAGCCATTCATCGAAAAACTAAAATCACTGAGCAACCCCGAAGAAATGGGCAGTGTTCTGATGAATAGTCTGCAGCAGCGATTAAATAACAATGATTTATTGCTCATCATTAAACCAGCAAAAGACTACTCTCCTTCAGAATTGTATTTGATTGACCAATTCCTATTAAAGGGAGGCAAGGTGATTTGGATGATAGATCCTGTGCATGTGGAAATCGACAGTTTTGAAACCAGTAGTTCTATTGCGGCCATGGACAATCAGTTGGAGAACATCAACGCATCGTTGTTTCACTATGGCGTAAAAATGGAATCCACGCTGCTGATGGATGCCAATTGCAATCAAATTCCGATTCCCGTGGGCAGCCGTCCGGAAATGATCGATTTCTATTATTTCCCCGTGTTTATGTCGGTTAGTTCACCCCACATCATCAACAAAAACGTAGGTCCAGTTTGGGGTCAATTCCCGGCAACACTTACCGCCAAATCAAAAACGGACCTTAATGTAACACCATTATTGAGCAGCAGCCCCTATACAAAAACGATTCAAGCCCCTGCAAACGTAGACTTGGAAAACGCATACATGCAATCCAGGGACGACCGATTCAGGAACACTTTGAGGGGTGGCAGCAAGCTTACGGGCGTATTGATGGAAGGCAAATTTCAATCGCCATTCATCTACCAAAAGCACTACACAGGATCTGCTTTCTTACCCAATGGCGAAAGTAAAATGGTGGTAATTGCCGATGGCGACATCATTCGAAATGGGGTGAGTGGAAGAGGCGGAATTTATCCAACGGGATACGACCGATTTACGAAGACAACCTTTGCAAATAAGAAGTTCATATTGAATTGCATCGATTATTTAATTGACGACAATGGGTTGATTGAAATCAGAGCCAAGGAGAAGACTTTGAGATTGTTAGATAGCGAAAAAACTCGACTTGAGCACACCTATTGGCAGTGGTTTAACATCATTGCGCCGTTATTAAGTATGATGATTTTTGGCATCGCCAACAACATCTATCGCAAACGAAAATACCAAATCAGATAACAAAATGTACGATTTCATAGAAGGTCCAATAGAATCTCTCAACCCCACGCACGTGATTATTTCCAATCAAGGCTTGGGCTATATTGCAGCGATCAGTTTAACGACCTACGAGAAAATCAAAGGGCATAAAACAGCGCGATTATTTGTCGATTTGCTTTTTAAAGTCGAGAATCAAAGTCCGGTTTCAATGCATTTGTTTGGATTTTCCGATCCCGACGAAAGGCATATGTTTCGCATGTTAACCTCGGTTTCTGGCGTAGGAAATAACACAGCTATGTTGATGTTAAGTAGCTTAGCTCCAGACGACTTGGCCGCGGCGATT
>JBEGUW010000161.1:0-14332 GCA_041178665.1 Bacteroidota bacterium | reverse complement strand
TAGTTTCATCTGTGGCAGATGGCCTCAAGAAGACGTACTTTCGCATTCAATCCAACCCAATCACAAATGGTGTCTTGGAGGTAGAGATAGATCGTGCAAGTCAAAAAGGTAATCAATTCCTTTTGATGGATATCACTGGAAAAACCGTCTACTTGGATCAAAAGTATGATCACATCAATGATACAAAAATATCGATGGATGTGTCGATTCTTCCCTCAGGCATGTATTGGTTGACGTTAGTTGGGGACAATCAGCGCTTGCAAACGGCCCAAGTGGTCATTTACCAATAAAAATTATTCAGCTGCCGCATTGCGGAAACCGTCCATCAGGTCGTTGGAGATTCCAGTGAAACTGAAACCACCATCGTGGAATAGGTTCTGCATCGTTACCATGCGGGTGTAGTCGGAGAACAAGCTTACGCAATATTCAGCACAGGCTTCAGCGCTTGCATTGCCCAACGGACTCATTTTATTGGCATAGTTATAGAATGCATCAAATCCGCCCACACCGGAACCGGCAGTCGTTTTGGTTGGACTTTGGCTGATGGTATTCACGCGAACGTGCTTTTTCTTGCCGTAGTGGTATCCAAAAGAACGCGCGAAGCTCTCCAACAGAGATTTTGCATCGGCCATTTCACCATAATCAGGGAAGGTACGTTGTGCGGCGATGTAACTGAGGCCCACGATGCTACCCCATTCGTTCATGGCGTCTTTTTTCATCAGGGTTTGCATCAAGCGGTGGAACGACATGGCTGAGATGTCGAACGTTTGGTGCATATAATCGTAATTGCTATCTGCGTAAGGGTTTTTCTTGCGAACATTCAAGCTCATACCTACGGAATGGAGAACAAAATCCAGGTTTCCGCCCAAAGATTCCATGGCGCCATTGACCAAATTTTCGAGGTCTTCCATCTTGGTAACATCGGCATAAATGAGGGGGGCGTTAAGTTTTTGAGAGAGGGCTTCGGTTTGACCGATTTTGGCAGCAACAGGTGCGTTGGTTAACACAATTTGAGCGCCTTCGGCAACACAAAGTTCGGCCACTTTCCAGGCGATAGATTGCTCATTGAGCGCGCCGAAAATGATTCCTTTTTTTCCTTTTAATAAGTTGTTCGACATAATTTTAGGGTTTTACAAATTTACGGGTTTTGTTCGAATTTTGCTTTAGAACCTATTTTTGGTCATTTCAAACACATTTTTTAGCCGGAATAGGACTTCTAAATTTGGGAATATGGGGGTTATTGTTTTATTTCACCTTACCCAAAATATAAATTCTAATGAAACGACTTATACTATTGATTTTTATGGCGATGGCCTCGAGCGGATTTGCGCAGTTGGTAAGCACATCGCATAGCATTCAGAACGACATTCCTGCGGTGGGAGCGAAGCCTGTTGTGAAAGGCAGAAGCGCTGCCAAGCCCACAAAATGTGATGGTGATACCAGTATGTTTCCATCCTATGGGAGTACGGCTTATAATAGTATCACGATAAAAAAGGGAAGTTCATTGGGTCAGTTTTTTGATGCACCCCAGGTGATGACGGTTTCGGGTTTCCGATTTTTCGGGTTTTCGGTAACGCCAACTCCGGCCAAATCAGTAAAGATCAATTTGATATGTAATTTGTACAAGGCGGGGGCAGATTCTTTGCCAACGGGTACGCCCATTGCGTCTGACACAATTATGGTTGATACGGTGATGGGAAGCAGTATTCCATTGAGTCGGATTACATTAAATGCCGATTTTGGCAAACCCATTACGGTTAACGGGAACTATATCATCACGGTGGAATCGGACAGTACAACGGCTTTGGCGGCGGTGGTTTGTAATTCTTATACCAATGGCGATGGAAAAAAGCGCAATTTGGGTGTGGGTTCGGTGAGTGGGAAGTGGTATCGTTGCATGAGTTTGAATATCGGAGGAACGGTTTTCAATAGCCACATGCAGATGTACCCGTTTGTGGGTTACAATTTGGGTACGGATTTCACAACAAGTCAGAATTGTTATCCCAATTTGGATACATTGTATTTCCAAAATCAGAACAAGAAAACCGTTGCCAGCAGTATTTTCTATAATTACTATGTGTACTATAACATTGAGCGCTCGTCGCACCGATGGAACTTCGACAATCGTCTGTTTCAGTATGCGATTGACGGCAAATACAAGCCTACTGCTAAGAAGAATTTGAATGTGGAGTTAATTACAACGGTTTATCCATATAATGGGAATTATTGTTCAGATACTGCGGTTAAAACAATTTACTTTAAACCTGGGACACCGAGTTTAAACCAAGCAGCGCAAGGGTGTAAAGGCGATACAGTGGTTATTATTGCTGGGGCTGATGCGGGCTCTACGGTGCAATGGTTTAGGAAGGTAACTGATCCCAAGCCGTTTTTTGAAGGCAACAAATTGGTGATTTATAATTGCCAAAATACGGATACTTTCTTTGTGAAAGCAATCAATAATACTTGTGAATCGGGTTGGCTCACAGTGCCGTTTACGGTGAATCTTTACCCCACAAAGCTCACTGTAAAGAACGATTCGATTTGCGCTGGGGCATCGGCCAACTTGCAAGCGTCAACAGATCATGGCAGTGTGTATTGGTACAACAAGGCTAAGGGGGGAACGCTTCAGTTTACCGGAAATTTGTTAACGGTGGGACCTTTGAGCAACGACACCTCGTTTTATGTGATGGCCGACAACAAAGGTTGCTTGTATACAGGTGGGGCCCAATTGGTTAAGGCCTTTGTGGGTAGCAGTTTCGCGCCCTCGGCTCCCAAGGCTCCAGCCGACACGTTTGTGTGTGCACGTGGAGTGAATTCAGTTAAATTGACCGCCAGCAGTGGTTCTAGTTCTGATACTTTGAGATGGTTTGCTGATGCAACCGGTGGAAGCCCATTGGCCAAAGGCACAACTTATACTTTTAGTGGCACTAAACGAGGCGATGGCTTTGTATACATTGAGTCGTGGAATGGCATCTGTGGTAGCGGACGTACTGCGGTGAAGGTTACAATCAAAGATTACCCCAATGTCTTTGGCGCTGCAGGTGATTCGGCTTGTTCCAATGATACAGCGCGTTTGTTTGGATCAACGCCCTGGGGTCAGTTGAATTGGTATTATAAGCGCAATGATGCAACACCATTCTACGTCGGTAAAACGCCATTGATTACTGGTTTGAGTGGTAAGAATCAGATTTATTATAAGTCATCAGAGGGCTCATGTTTTGCTCCCAAATTGGATAGCGTAGAAGTTATCATCAACGATATTCCTAAAGTAAGTTCTGTTACTGCGCCGTCCGTTTGTGCCAAGGCGTTGGGTAACATGACCGCTAAAGTCCCTTTTGGAAATGTGTATTGGTACGAAGATTCAGTGGCTACTGATCCTTTGTTCGTGGGTTCAAGCTATGATTTGGGGTTGATGCTAAGCAACAGAACCGCTTGGTATCAGACAGAAAACAATGGCTGTAGAAGCGAACGTACGCCCGTTACAGTTGTTGTGAAGGCAAGGCCAGCAGCGGGATTCACGTGGAATTTGTTGTGGCAGTTGAAATTGAATTGTGTTCCGATTTCTACGACTGGATTGACGTTTGAGTGGAATTGGGGCGATGGCACCAAGAAGACGGGATTGCCTGGGGTTCATCAATACACCCAAGCAGGAACGTATATGGTTCGTTTGATTGCAACCAGCAATTCAAATGGCTGTAAGGATACTGCGGATATCTCTGTTTTGGTAGATCATACGGATGTAAAGAATATATCGAAAACTCGATTGATCGCTTATCCAAATCCAACATCGGCGGGTCAGATCATCCATATTGATGGTCTAGGCGAATGCAAAGTGCAATGGGTAGATGCTTTGGGTAGAAATGTAGGTCAATCTGCGGTTCGCGAATCTGAAGTTCTGGTTCCTGTGGGATTGCGCAGTGGACTGTATTATCTGAACATTATGGGCGGCTTGGGTCATTACCCGGTTTCTGTATTTGTGCAGTAATTTTGCATCCATGGCGGTTCAAAAAGTGGCAGGGTTAAGTCCTGCTGAAATGTCTTTGTTATTGAGTGTTTTTGCGAAGTATCCGTCGTTGGAGAAGGCCGTTCTATTTGGATCTAGGTCTACGGGGAAGCACAAGCCAGAGTCCGACGTGGATTTGGTATTGTATGGGGAGAACGCCAATTTTGGGACGCTGTTTGATATCGAAGATGCTTTGTACGATGCAGGTTTTGGCCTAGAGCTCGACATTTTGCTGCATTCCATCATTCAGGATGAGCGATTGTTGCGATCGATTGATCGGACGGCCGTAGTGATTTATGAGTCCTTGGTGTAAGGGTCGAGGGCGTCGCGGAGACCCATCGACATTAAATTAAATGCCATAACGAGGATCATGATGGCGATGCCGGGGACAAGGGCAAGATAGCTATTGTCGAGGACCAGGTACCCCAAATTTTCCTTGACCATCATACCCCAAGAGGGCGTTGGAGGAGCCACGCCGAGGCCAAGGAATCCCAATCCTGCCTCCAGTAATATGGCCGAGGCGAAGTTGGTTGTCGCCAAGACCGTGAGAGAGCCTTTGAGGTTTGGTAAAATGTGTTTGAACATGATTCTGGCATTGGAGAAACCGGTAATTTTTGCTGCCAAAATGAATTCGCGTTGTTTGAGTTGTAGGGTTTGACCGCGAACTACACGAGCCACTTCAACCCATGTGCTGAGCGCCGTTGCGAGCAATACTTGGTAATACCCTTTGCCAAATACCATGCTGAGGCCCAGGGCGATGAGTAGGGTTGGGACCGACCAAAATACGGTAATCAACCAGGAGAAGAATGCATCAATTTTTCCGCCGAAATATCCTGAAGAGATCCCTATGATCACGCCAATCAGTAGCGATGCAATCATGGCGAAAAACCCAATGGAAAGACTGATTCTGGCACCAATAATCATCCGTGAAAGGATGTCGCGCCCAAAACGGTCCGACCCCAACCAGAATGTGCGACTGTCCCACACTTTGTCCACCATTTTTGCGGAATCATTGGCCTCCATTCCCGCACCAGGATTCGCTGTGGGATTGTTTTTTAAGGGGATGATCTTTGGCGTATTGGGATTGCCGAGTGCCCAGTATAGATAGCTAGGCGTTTCGGTGGAATTTTGAGATTTGGAAGCAGTGCCAACCTCAGAACTGTCAGGGGTTGATTCCGATGATGCTTCTTGGGAGTAGTAAACGGTTGTTCCGGGTCCAAGGTTCGACCATTCCGGTACAATTTGATTGGCGTTAGGTGTGGGATCAGCGGTGATGGCATAGCCCAAGACACCTACAATCACAAGGATTCCGCAGAGGATAGCTCCCCCGAGAAAGAGTTTACTTTTCTTCAGTTGATGCAACATCGCTTGGTGTCTCTCTGTGATACAAATCTAGGGCGGTAATTACCGCTGTAAAGGCCCACAAGGGTACGGCAATTTTATCGTACTGACTGTAATTGTTCAAAAAGGCGTGTACGTAATATGTGATCAGCCCCAACATCGCCATCAACAACGTGTAGCGGACTTTTCCCGGTTTCTCGCGATAAAAAATCTTAAATGAAACCCCTAGCGTTGTGAGTACAATGCCAATCCATGTCAACAAACCCATGTAACCGGATTCGCTCATGGCAGAAAAATATTCACTGTGTGCATCGCCCATATCGCCGGCAAAAGTTGAGATTAAAGTGATTTCATCGCTCTTTTGGAAGGGGCTATATTTAAATACATAGGTACCTGGACCAAACCCGAATACAGGTCGTTCCGAAACCATCCGAGCTGCACATTTCCACCGGTTGATTCTTTCCAAATTGGATGGATCTGTAGTAACGTTTGATACCGATTTCACGTGACCTTCTATATCGTCGCTACTGCCCTGTTTGTTGGCTTCAAGATCGTACAGTATCTTTTCTTGATTGATGATTCCGTAGGCGAAAGCGCCAAAAAGAACCAATAAAATCCAAGAGAATTTGATGCGCATTTTTAATACGGCATAAACGCCAATGGCGGCCACCAAACTGAGCCAAGTGGCACGGGTATAGCTCACTACAATGCCAAAAATAAGGATCGCCAAAAGAAAAACGAGGAAGGGTGCAAAGGGCAAAGAAATGCCAAAATGTCGACCCGCAAAGGCATAGATAAACAAGATCGAAACAGCGAAAGCGATGGCTGCCGCATACATTCCATGATCAGGGAAAAACGGCCAAGAAATACCATAACTGCTGCTACGGATAAATCCATCAGCGGCGTGTTTGGTGAGGGTGAAAATCACCAGTCCCAATGTGGTAAAGGTGAAGGCTTTAAAGAACCAATGGATGTTTTTGAAGTTAGAAAATATCGACAGGCAGGTGAAATAAAATAGGACGATATACCAGGTACGGGCCATCACAAATTTGACGCTTACCAGGGGCATCGTGCTAAAAATTGTGGCAATCCACATCCATAACAGATAGGCCAAAATGGCGATGCTGATGGGATGACTGAGCATTTCCAGTCGGAAATCGGGTTTGATGAGCCATCGAAAAGTGATGAACAGGAACATCAAAATAAACAGCGGCTCTGTGGGCAAAGCCAACCCGAGTCCCCCGCCTACGTTATCGAAGTTGATACTAAGCGGCGCTAAGGCACCAAAGAAAAGCAAGCTCTTTTCGGTGTAAAGAAAGGCCAATAGCAAAAGGCCCACCACAAGGGGTAGCAGCAGTAAATAATAGAATTGGAATAGGGTGGCAACTACAAGTAAAGCCGTGATCATCCCGGTTATCAGCCAAAGGACATTGCGTTCTTTTTTGGTTGTGATTTGGGGTAGCAATTGAATTACGACTGGGATTTGTTGCTGTATAATTCAAAAAACACCAAGATGAGCGAAGTGGCCATAAAGGTTGCCAGAACTGAGATGATCATGACAAACGTACGTTTTGGCCAGAATTTGATTTCGGGTTTTGATGCCGCTTCGATGGTCATTTTGTGCGATAATTTCTCATTCACATCCACCACACGTCTTTCGTATTGAGAAATCAAATCACTTTCTTTTTCCTCTTCCAATTTGATCAATTCTTGCAAAGCCACAAAGTCGCCCCCGGATTTTACCAAGGTCTTTTGTTCTTCAAGCAGCTTTTTCATTTCGGTCACCTTTCCAGAGGATTGTGCTTTATAAATTTCTTCCGCCAGCGCTCTACTTTGCTCTTCGTAGTTGGTGATTCCCTCTTCCCCAAGTTTACGCATTTGGTCTTTGGTGCCCTGAATTTTATCCCTTTTGGATTGCAAAGCCCTCTCTACAATTTGCAACGCAGGAATTGCGATTTGGTTTTGCACCTCTGTTGTGATTGAATCGTACAATAAAGCCATTCCATTGGCAAGGTCGGCGGCCATCTGCGGGTCTTCGTCTAGGACTTCAATTTTTACACTCAAATATCTTGTACGGGTTACGCTGATGTTTTCCTTGAGTTTATAATCCATCGCCGTTTTTGGGTATTTCTCCGAAACAGGGTTGATGTTATAGTGCTTGTACAAGTTGAAATTCTTTACCAAACGACCGATCAAATCGCCTGAAAGCAAAATTTGCATCGCCTTTTCAGCCTCTTCTTCTTCTCCAAATTCCAAAGGATCTTTCAAACGCTGACCTGCATCGGAAAGTAAGGCCTCAGAGATTGAGTTGTTTTTGCTAGGATAAAAGATATGCGTGGCCTGGTATTTTGGCTTGGTGATAAAAGGCATCGTAACTACGATTGCAAATACCGCGGCGATTCCACAAGAGATCATGAGCACCTTCCTCCATCGCCAGAAAAAATTTATTACGTCGGCTAGGTTTAGGGGTTTGATGTTTTCGGTTGAAATCAGTTCGTTGTTGTTTGCTTTGGACGTCATAGTTAAATCAATCGTATTGGGGTCAAAATTACTAATCAAACGCAGTCAAATGCTTAAAATTCTATGTGATGCGTTAAAAAAACTCGTTTTATATCAACATAAACCGATCAGAGGTCTAAAAACTTAAAAGCCACGTCATAGGCTTTGGTGTCGTTTTCGTCGTAATCATCGGCCATAAACACCTGCTCAACATTGATGTTTTGTCTAGAGAGCGTGGCTAAAATATTTTTAACACTCGAGGTATTCAGTTTGATATTTACATTGAGCATTCCTTGGTCGGCAGGGCTAATTAGCAAGCCCAAAATCTTGGCGTCATTTTCTTCAATCCACCTAGAAATCTGTGACGGCGCATAGTCGCGATCGGTCATTTTCAATACCAAAATCGCACCCATACCGCCTTGATTGATCATGAACAAAAGCGATGCATCCATCGAATCGGTGATGCCGAGGTCGCTGAGTTGATCGTTGAGGGGATGTGAATTGACCATACTACAAATGTAAGGATTTTACCAATGATGCGAATCTTCGCGGTCCCAAGTGTCTTGGATTTTCATGGTCCTTTCGATGAGGTCTCTCGCGGCACCCATTCCTCCTTTTTCGTTGGAAATATAGGCAGCAATTTGTTTCACTTCACCGCAGGCATCGGCGGGACAGCAGGGCAATCCAACGCGAGCAAGGACAGGTAAATCGGGATAATCATCGCCCATATAAGCCACGTCTTCGGGTTTGAGTTGCCAAGCAAAAAGCGCGTCTTCAAAGGCTTCCATTTTATGACTTTGGCCCAAGTATATGTATTGAATGCCCAATCCTTTCAGGCGCTCCAGGATTCCGCTTCCTTTACCGCCAGAAATGATGGCAATGGGATATCCTTGTTTTACCGCGTGTTGCAAAGCATAGCCGTCTTTGATGTTCATGGATCGGAGCATGTGGCCCTCTTCGGTTACCAAGACCTGTCCGTTGGTGAGCACCCCATCAATATCAAAGATGAAGGCTTTTACGCGTTTGAAGTTTTCTATGAGATTGTCCGACATGGGATTAGTGCGTTTTGGTCATATTGTCCGGTGTAACGATGATAAAATCGGCAATGCCCAAATTTTCCTTTTCCAATTTTGATACGTTGGCTTGGGTGCGTGTAGAAATGGTAATCACCTTGGTGGGTTGGGGTGGTACGGCAAATCTCGACACCGACCAGCGGGCTTTTTCTTCTTGGTTGATGTACCATTCGATGCTTTCGTGGTTGTCTGAGTGATAACTGCCATTGTAGTGAATGAAAACACCTCCACCTTCATATTTTTCGGGTACAGTAGGCAGGTTGCCGTAGATTTTCCAGGCCATGGTGGCGTCTTTGATGGCTTGCGACATCGGCAAATTCTGACCGCCATGACCACCGGTTGCCTTAAAAATTTCCGCATAACAGTTTAGGTTGCTGTCGTAGGGCATGGGCATCGCGGGGAACAATTGTTTTTTATCGGCAGGAAGGGTGTCAAGGGCCGACAATCCGCCGCGGTACACCAAAGTGGCGTATTTTCTCGGGATGTTGGTGGCGATGAAATGTAGGTTGTTTTCTTTCGCAAAATCAACCAATGGCTTATAATCTGTTTTGAAATTGGGCCACAGTTTAACCGCTTTTTTGAGTTTATCGTACTGAGGATCCCCACCCATCATGGCACCCATCGGCGTGACCATGGTTTCGGTTTTTGTGTTGGTATCCGTTGGGTTTAGGTATTCATCCAATGCGGCCTGTTGGTCGGTTTCGAACATTTCCGCACCCAAAGCCAATGGAACAGCGATTTCGTCCAATTCTGCCTTCATTTCGGCATAAATATCCTGCGTGGTTTGCAGTTGTAGCCAATGCGCGATGGGATTGTCGTGAAATTCCCCAAAGAGGATTACCGTGGCGGGACGACCTGTTTTTTCACCTTGCTCTTCGATGCTGCTGCCCATCATTTCGATGTACTGCGCATAGCTGATCTTCTTGCCTTTGGCCGTGTAAATCTGGTAGGCTTGTATGTCTTTGGCGGGGGTAGGCTTTTTGACGATGGCTGAATTTTCGTCAAATGATGACTGAGCCGAAAGACTTTGAGGTATGATTCCCAAGGCGAAAAGTCCGAGATGAATCGTGATTATTTTGGCAATGCGCATAATCACAAAGATAAATCATTTGCAATGGCGAATTTCCGAAAACTCACCAACCAAAACTGACGGCAGGCAGGGCTTTGTGGTTGAAATCAAACAGACAAACGTTTTCCCAACTGCTGCCTTGATTACCCGATTGCCCAGCCGATGTCACCCATGCCGGTTCCCAGATTCCCATCCCCTGAAAAGAGGGTTTGGATTTGGCGTTTTTCCATACTTTTTTGAGCCATGAAAGTTGACCTTGGGGCGATGCGGCATAACCCGGACAAAGTTGCGAGGTCAGCCCGAATACGTTATTTGCGTTATCGAGCCAGCCCAAAGTATGCGGGTAAGCGGTTTCGGCGATCACAAAAGGCTTCTGGTTGACATCGCTCAGGGTTTGGAAATTGTTAAACACGATGGAATCGTCGCACCCATGCCAATTCCCATAATAGGAGAATCCCCATAGGTCGAATTGCATGTATTTCGCAAAATCTCTACCGGTTTTCAGCATACCTGCATCAGGGATAATATGAAGCATGATTTTGGTTTTTGGCGATACCTCCTTACAGCCTTTTGCTCCAGCATTGAAAAGGGTGGCAGTGTTTTGGGCCTGTGATTCGGAGCCCGAGTAATTCCCCAGCGGCCATAGCATGCCTGGGCTAATTTCATTGCCAATTTGTACGATGGCAGGGGCGGTATTTTGGGCGCAAAACTTGGCAACGGTAGAATAAGTATACTGTTGAATGGTATCGCTCAGTGCTTGTATCGAAAGGTTTTTCCAGTCGTTGGGTGTGGCTTGATGACCTGGATCGGCCCAATCATCGCTATAGTGAAAATCCAACCAAAGGGCAATTTTTTGCTGATGGGCGATTTTGGCAATCCACAGCAATTGTTCTAGCGTGGGGTGAGGAAAACTGGGTTTGCCATGAATGATTCTCAATCGGAGGGTGTTCACCCCTGCTTTGTGCATGAAATTGAAAATATTGATGGGGGTGCCTGCGGAATCAAAAAACGAGGGCAGTTGATCCTTCCATGCCGCGTAAGTGGAGATGTCCCAGGCCTTAACGACATCGTAGCTTAGGATTTGTTGCTCAGGGATTTGAGGCGGCTCGATAATGTCATCGCAAGAGGAAAAAAGCCCCAAGAAGCAAACAGTTAACAATATAGAAAATCGATGCAATGGCCTCATGGAATTGCAGTTGCAGGCGAAATTACCAGCCTAAGATGTAGGCGAACATCAACGGAGCGACAATGGTTGCGTCGCTTTCCACGATGAATTTGGGCGTATGAATGTCGAGCTTACCCCAAGTGATTTTCTCATTGGGAACCGCGCCGCTATAACTTCCGTAGGAGGTGGTTGAGTCGCTGATCTGACAGAAATAACTCCAGAAAGGAATGTTTTCCATTTCCATGTCTTGGTAAAGCATTGGAACCACGCAAATTGGAAAATCGCCGGCAATACCGCCACCAATTTGGAAGAATCCTACGCCTTTTCCATCGCTGTTTTTCACGTACCAATCCGCAAGCCATGTCATGTATTCGATACCACTTTTCATGGTCGATGCTTGCAATTCGCCTTTGATTACATAACTCGCGAAGATGTTACCCATGGTACTGTCTTCCCAACCTGGAACCACGATGGGCAAGTTGCGCTCTGCCGCTGCCAACATCCAGCTATTTTTTGGGTCGATTTCGTAGTATTGCTCCAACTCACCGCTATTCAAAATTTGGTACATGTATTCATGCGGGAAATAGCGTTCTCCTTTGTCTTGGGCGCCTTTCCAGATGCCTTCAATGTGTTTTTGGAGACGACGGAAAGCTTCTTCTTCGGGGATACAGGTATCGGTTACGCGGTTGTAGTGGTTTTCGAGTAGATCCCATTCGTCTTGAGGACTCAAATCGCGGTAATTGGGAACACGCTTATAGTGGTTGTGCGCCACTAGATTCATGATGTCTTCTTCAAGGTTTGCACCGGTGCAAGAGATGATATCTACTTTGCCAGCGCGGATCATTTCGGCCAAGCTTTTACCCAATTCGGCAGTACTCATGGCTCCGGCCAAAGTAACCATCATTTTGCCGCCTTCGGTGAGGTGGCTTTCGTAGCCTTTGGCAGCATCAACAAGAGCCGCTGCGTTAAAATGCAAGTAATGCGTTTCGATGAATTGAGAAATTGGACCTTTCATAAAGGTGCAAAGATAGTGAAGATTTTTTGGATGCTCTGAACCTTTGAACGGAACTAACGCTCACCCAACCACCACTTTTTGCGGAAGGTTTTGTATTTGGGTGCGTATTGATGGATTCTGGCGAGCAGAAACTCCATGGCTTCGTCGTAGCTATCGGTCAATAAATACAAATCATGGTCGCCGGGCGAGATGGTGTGTTTGGCTTCCATCATTTTTAGCTGTTCGATCTGGCCTTTCCAAAACTCGGTGCCAAACAGGACGATGGGGAATTGGGGAATTTTATCGCACTGTACCAGGGTATAGGCTTCAAAGAGTTCGTCGAGGGTGCCAAGGCCGCCGGGCATAATGACAAATCCTACGGAGTATTTGAACAGGAGGACTTTTCTGACGAAGAAGTATTTAATATCGACCCATACATCGAGGAAGGGGTTGGGTTTTTGTTCAAAAGGCAGTTCGATGTTTACGCCGATGGCAGTTCCGCCAACGTCTTTTGCTCCGCGACTTGCGGCTTCCATCACACCGGGTCCACCGCCTGTGACTACGTTAAAACCGGCTTTTGCCACGCGGGCACCCATTTCTCGGGATTGTTGGTAGTATTCGTTGTCTTCGTGAAATCGCGCAGAGCCAAAGATGGAGATGCAAGGTCCTTGAAAGTGAAGGCTTCTAAATCCTTTGATGAACTGAAAGAACACGCTGAGGGCGAAGGTGAATTCGGCGAATCTGCTTCTAGGTCCTTGGTAGATGCGGAGGTCGTTATTGCGATTGTATTCGTATTTTTCTTTCATGGGATAACTTCAAATATCACGAAAAAGCCCCAGCTTTGGCCGGGGCTTTGAAAATTTCTTAGGGTTTAAATTTAAAAACGCTCGTCGGCAGCGAAGAAAAAGTTTCCTTCGATCTCTGCATTCTCGTCGCTGTCGCTACCGTGAATCGCATTTGCATCGATGCTCTTTGCAAACAAGTTACGGATGGTTCCTGCATCAGCCTTCTGAGGATCAGTAGCGCCAATCAACTTACGGAAGTCTTCGATTGCGTTGTCTTTCTCCAAAATGGCCGCGTAAATCGGGCCGCTGGTCATGAAACTAACCAAATCGTTGAAGAACGGACGCTCTCTGTGGATACCATAGAAATCACCAGCGCGCTCATTGCTGAGTTGGGTGTATTTCAAGGCAACGACTTTGAAGCCGGCTTGGATGATTTGATCTAAAATTTTTCCTGCGTGGCCGTTTGCTACTGCATCGGGCTTGAACATTGTGAAAGTGCGGTTTGTTGCCATGTCTGTTGAAATCGCCGCAAATTTCGTGAATCTTAGTCAGATTCTTGCACAAAATCGCTCAAATACTCGAAATGTGCGGTCAATTTTCCTCCACGAGTAATCGTCGCTTCCTCCAACAACCGTGATTGCGCAGCAAACAACGCCGGAATGATATGTAACGATAACATCTCTCCAAATTCTTCGCTCGCGTCCTTCGGCAGCTCGTTGGGCAGGTTTCCAACCGACATCACATCGATGCTATCGGCAAGGTAAGGATCACAAGCCGACAGCGATTTTCTATCCCAACCAATCACAGGATCGGCGATGCTGGTTGCCTTGTAAGTAATCGGCACGCTGCCTTCCACATCGCAACTGATATCGGCAATCACAGACGGCACAAAACCCGGAATTTGGGTGTCCGAAACCTCAAACAACCGCGGCAAATCCTCTGTCCAATAGATGCCATTGATCAGCAAATCTGTCTTCCCACAATAGCGGCTAAACTGACCTTTATATTCGTGATGAAAATGATAAAAATGTTTGGTGTCCCAGGCTTTAAGGGAGGGGTGAGCATATAAATCGGGGGAATTGAGCTGAACAAAAACAGGTTCGTTATACGTTTCGGTTAGGAATTGACTTGGCGATACTTCTCTGATGTTGATGGCACGCAAAAGGTCCAAAGCACCCTGAGAAACCCGACCTCCACCGGTAATAGCAATGCGTACATTGGGGAGTTTTACAGCAGTGAGTTCATGCAATACCTCCGCATAACTTTTGCACTGGTTGGCGGGTTTGATGTGGAATAAATCGTGCTTTTTTCCGTAAACCAAGAGGCCGTTATAGGCGCCGACAAGGCCGGCGAAACGACCAAAACCCAAAACGCGCTGACCGTTTTCGTATCGTAAAACTTCG
>JBEGUW010000160.1:0-14764 GCA_041178665.1 Bacteroidota bacterium | reverse complement strand
CTACCCGCAGGTTCGATTTCAAACACAAAACAGACCCTAGCAACAAGTTTTCACTGGAACTGCACAGCGGATCTGTACTTTTGATGCAAGGCGATATGCAGCACCATTGGCTACACCAACTGCCCGCCCAAAAACGCATCCTCACACCCCGCATCAATCTCACCTTCCGATTCATCCACTAACCCATGAAAAACTGGTTTTTCGTTGCGCTGCTACTTTTCACGCCCCTGGCTCAAGCCCAATGGGGATGCACGGATCCACAAGCCACCAACTACGATCCCGCCGCCACCAAAAACAATGGTTCCTGCCTGTATCAAAATACCCTAATATCGCCCAAAATCCTGCTGCAAAAACTGTCCGACACCCTCAATGAAACGTCCGGATTGGCCCGCATCCGAAACCAATGGTACTCGCACAACGATGGTGGCAACCCCGCGGCCATCTATCGCCTTGGCAACAACGGAAGCATCGCGCAAACCATCGTTCCGCGAAACCAAAACAACACGGATTGGGAAGATTTAACGGCCTCAAACGACTACGCTTTCATCGGCGATTTCGGCAACAACAATGGCGATAGAAAAGACCTCAAAATCCTCAAACTTCCCATTAATACTTGGATGGGCAGCGCCCTTGTGGACAGCATCGATGCAGAAACCATCGCTTTTTCCTTTGCCGACCAAACCCAATTCACCCCGAGCGCCAAAACCACCCCTTTCGATTGCGAAGCGATGATTTTTTGGGGCGATAGCCTTCACATTTTTACCAAAAGCTGGTCGAATGGCATCACCAAACGCTACGTCATCCCTGCGGTGCCCGGCAATTATAGCGTTTCACCCCGCGATTCCTTGTCCTTGGGATTTCTTGTCACCGGAGCGGCGGTCTATCAAGGTCGTTTGGCGCTGGTGGGATACGACAAATCAGGCAACGGCTTTTTAGAACTCTTGTGGGATTTCCCGAGCGCCCAACCCTTCAACGGCAACAAGCGCAAAATTGCTTTGGGGAGTTTTGTCTCGGTAGGACAAATAGAATCCGTGGCATTCCAAGACAGCATCACCCTAGTGGCCACCAATGAAAAGTACGTCGTCGCCAACCGATTGATGGAGATCCCATTGGCTACCGTCTGGGGAAAAACCGCTTTCAACAAACAGCCCAAACACGCCATCGATTTAACCGTGAGTCCCAACCCCAACAGCGGTCAGATCGTAGTTCGTTGGCAGCAAGCAAATCCGCGAACCGTGGAGGTGCGCATTTTTCCTTTACGCAACCCCAACAGCAGTTTGATTTGCAAGAAGTTTCATGGCGATGCGGGACCCAATGAGGTCAATATTGACCTAGATCAGCGCTTTGCCGCTGGAGCGTATATTCTCCAAATTACGGGCATTGAAAAGGGACTGCGAATGCAAGAAACCCTCATTTATCAACCCCAATAGGTCGTTTTTTGTCAAAATCAGGTCGATAATCGCTAATTTCCCCTCATGTTTGAAAAATTGGGAGTGTTGGCCAAAAGCATATGGAGTGAATTGCGCCAACGGCTTATTGAAACACCCTGGATAATAGAGATATGGCGGGGTGTAATTGGGGTTGTGCTTGGAAGTATAATAGGCGGTCAGTTAAACATGTGGATCATTAACCACAGCACTGATTTCATTCCAGCACCTGAGGGTGCAGACGTAAAAACCATGGAAGGACTGCAAAAGAGCATTCATTTGTTTGAACCCAAGCACTTCATAATGCCATTTTTGGCCCATGCAATAGGCACTCTTGTGGCGGCTTTATTGGCATCATTGTTTGCAAAGTCTCATAGAAAGCGCTGTGCGATGGCTACTGGGATTGTATTTTTCTTTGGCGGTGCGATGGCCGTTTCGATGCTTCCTGCACCGTTGTGGTTCAACATCACCGATTTGGCTTTCGCTTACATCCCCATGGCGATACTGGGCCATTGGATTTCCACCAAATTTTTGCCTGACCCGGCATGAGCAAAATGATCATCAGAGAATTTCCACTCACCGGAAACAAACGCTGGATCGACATCCAATCGCCTAGCGCAGCAGAACTCGACCAATTTGCCGAAAGCCACAAAATCCATCAACAAAATCTCAAGGATTGCTTGGAGTCTGACCACCTGCCCAAATTCGAAGATACAGAACCCCTGCAATTCCTTATCACCCGCGTAATTGTTGGTAACACACGTGAAGACCATACCGTGCAAGAAATCAGCAGCAAGGTGGCGATGTTCTTTGACGAAAATATATTGATCACCGTTCACCGGTTACCACATGACTTCATCGAAGACATGATTATACGCTACTTAGAACCCAAAAAAATCCACCAACCCAAAGACATTGCGGTAAAATTGATCAAAGGCAGTTTGAGGAGCTTTGAACGCTTCACCCTCACCCTCAACGAACAAATCGACCACATTGAGGACACCATTTTTATAAAAACCAGAAAGATCAACACGTTGCAAGAATTATATTTCCTCAAACGCCAAAGCAACATCGGTCGGAAGCTATTGTTGCTCACCCGAGAGGTTTTGACGGGGTTACAAGGACATCACAAAGCCCCTGCAGATCTGCAAGACGCGTTTGACCTACACAACAAAGTGGAGTTGTATTTTGACCAGTTAACAGACGACGTAAACAACCTCCTCACCGTGTATTTGTCTGTCTCTTCCCAAAAAACCAATGAGGTAATGAAAGTACTAACCGTGTTTTCGGCCTTCTTTTTACCATTGACGTTTTTGGTAGGGGTCTATGGAATGAATTTCAAATACATGCCAGAATTGGATAGTCCATGGGGATATCCTGGCGTTTTGGCGTTGATGTTGGGCATTGTGATCTTCATTTACGTGTGGTTCCGACGAAAAAAGTGGTTATAACCGATATTGAAAATGCCCCTGGATGGCCCCAGATGATGCCATCAATACCGCCGCGATGATGTGAAGGAACATCAAAAAAATCCGTCTATCAAAGTGCTGTAAGAAGCGTTTTCCGCAAAAACAAACCAGAGTTTAACGGAATACTCAAACTGAAGCGAATACCGCGCTGCAATTGCTGCTTATAAGTGGGCAAGACATATTGTTTGATTCCGCCAGGTCCGCCTACAGATTCAATACCACCCAAGGTCTTCAGCAAATCGTTATTCATAAACAAAGGCACACTCACCTGTAAAAATCCGGTTCGGATCATCAGACCTGCATCAAAAAAATTGGTCGGACGTGCGAGAATCTCGGAAAATGCGAAACTAACACCTGGCATACTCGCGTAATCGGCGAATACCCGAATCATCGAAGGCACTTTGGGCAAACTCATCGAAAAGTTAATTGCTGCCAAACTAGTTCTACTACCCAAAAATGTTGCTGTACCCATGCCGCCCATATTGTCTATGCGTTGCTGTCCGTTCGTGGTGAAATTATACTGACCCTCCCAAGAATTGTTATTTAACGTAGGTGCAGAATTCCGCCCCCTGAAATACTCATCGTAAAAGACATCCTGCTTTCCGGAAGCACCACTCAACATCAAATACATATTTTCGTTATTATCACTCAGTCCGGGAGTTCTACCATCGCTCAACATGCCCACCTTGCCCAAATAACCACGCAGTTCGATGCTTCTACCCTTCTTTTTCGTGGCGATGTAATTCCAGGTATATTTCGCCTCAACTTGAGCCCTGCCCGTAGTTGAGTTCGTCCATGGAGAGGACTGGTTCACGCTTTCTAAATCAATTTTATATTCCAAAGCCGATACAACTCCTTGTCTATTGCCAGAATAACGCATTCTCAACCCCGAAATCAACTCAAAGTCTTTCGGTAGCTGCCAATCAAACAACCCCGTGGCCTCAATAAAATGAGAGAGGCCTTTTCTGCGATTCGAACGCCCCAATTCCAATATGGCGTATGGTTTGATCACCGAAAAAGACTCCTGCCCTTCTAGGTGAATCCAGAAATGGTATTCGTCACGAATACTCTGAAACGTCATCGCACTCACCCCAATCCGCAAACTCTTGTATCGCTTTCCACCCAAGGGGTTATAGCTAATGTCTCCCAAGCCCGATAAATTCTTCCGTCCAAACGAATACATTGGCACCAGAGTATACCGAAGCTTCGGCGCAGGCAAACTCGTGTTGTGCAACACGATACCCAACATCATGCGATCGTATTGATTCCAACCCACCGCGGGTAGCCAGTAGTGGTTTCGCTCGTTTGGCAAATCATTGCCCGTCCCAAATTGCCACTTAAATTCACTACCGCCCTTGGTCCACATGTTGTTATTGCGATTCACCTCCGGAATATTTCGACCTGCATCAATCATCACCGTGTCAGCAAGGGTTGATAGTTTCACCACGCCACGCGTTCTTTTCAATTCCGCAGGTGATACCCAAACCGATTCCCACACTTTGCCATTGCGAATGGATTGTACGCCGATGGGGCCATTGACTGCACCAACATTTTTTACTTTCACATCCATCCCTAAACGATCAAGTTTATTTCCAGAGGGACCAAAATGCTGCTTTACCCGCGCAATTTTATAATCTGCAACCTTTCGAGATTCAATCAAATCATAGAACAACCAGCCCAATTTCTGTCCGCTCGTTTCTTCCAAAACCAACCTAAAATCCTCGGGTTGCGGGTGCCTAAACTTCCATCGTTCAAAATACGCTTGCATGCAAACATCAAACATCGAATCGCCCAAATAGGCCTTCAAATAATGAAATACCAATCCCGTTTTTTGATACATCACCCCGCCGTAATTGGCTGATGAAAAATCCGTCGACAACGTTTGTATCGGTTGATCCACGCCAAACGAAGCCATGCATCGATACATCAAATCGCCTTCGTCTTTGTGCGACAAACCCAGTAGCCCCAATTTCTTCGCAAAACCCTTCACCATATCACTCAAACGCGTATTCGTTGGATACTTCGAAGCCACATAACGCATCTCATTCAGGGTGTTCAACCCTTCGTCCATCCAACCAAAATCGCGTTCGTTGCTACCCAAAATTCCATAAAACCAGTTGTGTCCCACCTCATGCACGATCACCACTTCAAGCTCTTCTTTATTCGATACGCCGCCAATCACCGTCACATTCGGGTACTCCATTCCGCCACCCGCGCTGATAGTCCCATCAACCGCCGTAACCTGATTGTAAGGGTAATCGCCATTCCACTGCGAATATTTCAAAATACCATCGTGCAGATACTCCAACGCATGGGGCTTCCATAATTCCTCCGAACCTTTGGTATACATTGCCCAAGTTGTTACCGTTCTTCCACTGCGAGGCAACACCACTTGGCCTTTCAACACAAGAAACGTCTTATCGGCAAACCAAGCAAAATCATGCACCCGCGACTGCGTGTAACGAATGGTTTTCATGACCTTAGCCTTCTCAACCCAAGAATCACGATTTCCGTCGGGGTTGTTGCTGGTGTAGAACCCATCGATTTTCGACCAATCCAATTCCGACCTCCGCAGGGGGATATCGGCTGCGCGATACATACCCACAGGGATGAGTTCCCTATCCAAATTTTCTTGAAACGGATACACTGACTCCGATTTTTCCTCCTTGGAAGGCTTTAAACTCGTCACCCCATTGTATTCAGCCAATAAATTCAAACGCTTGATTTCGCGCTCTGTCTGTAAATCGCCCGTCGAACCCACCGTATAATCTTCTGGCAATGTGATACTTACGTCGAAGCTTCCATATTCAGAATAAAACTCACCCTGATTCAAATAAGGCATCGGATGCCAACCTTTTTCATCGTACACCGCTGGCTTTGGATACCACTGCGTGATTTGATAGGTTTGTCCGATATGACCCATGCGCGACACCTCACCCGAAGGCAATTTTACCCGAAACGGCGTCGTAATCACCACTTTCTCACCCGGTGCCAATGGCTTATTCAACGTCAGCTGAGCGATATCAATGTGCTTGGCATCATAGGTCAATTTTACAGGTGTCCCGTCTGCCTTAAAGTCTAACGAATCGATAAATCCCTGATATTCTGGATCATTTCGAAACAAAAAGTCTTTGCCCGACATCATCAATTGCTTGGCTAGTGCGGTTTTGCTATTCTTATAGGCATTGGGCCACAGGTGAATGTAAAGTGAGTTGAGTGTTGCCGGCGAATTATTGGTGTACACGAACTCTTCGCTGCCCCGCAACATGTGAGATTGATCGTCCAATGTCACTTGGATGGAATAATTCACTTCTTGCTGCCAATTTCCTTTGGTCTGGGCGATGGCTAAATTCGACAAGTAAGCCATTCCCAAAACAATCCATGCACGTTTCATAAGTATGGCAATTTACAAAATTTATGGCAATATCATTTCGACGATGACGCCTGCAACCTTCTTTACTTTGTGGGAATCATTCACACATCGTATTGCTTTTTTACCATGTCCATTCCTCATCATCAAATGTGTTTGGAAAATCCGTAAACGTTTGGGCAATTTGCCTTTCAGTAGAATTCTCAGCATCGCAGTCTTGAAATGCCTTTTCCCAATCGATGTTGATTAGCTTAACGGTAATCATGTTAAAACAAAGTTACAACAAAAGGTTTTGTAAATTTCGCACATTAAACCATATCCATCAAGGATGAAAATCGCAAAAACCGAATTTCAATTTGTAAAAAATCCAACTACCGAATTTCAATATTGTAGGTAGTCAATAGCCCCGGCAATCCATCCAAAGAAAATTTGGCCTTTTTGATGTTGTTTGTATTGGGATCGATGCGATAATACTGCGCCGTTGAAAAATTCGCCTTCTCCAAATTGGTCCGATCAAACAGTGCATCCATGAGATTGCAATCAGCAAAATTGACCTCGCTGAGGTCGGCCTCGGTAAAATCTACCTCCTTCAAATGACATCGCGAAAACGGCGTTTTCTTCAGTTTGAGTTGATAGAACGAAGAATGATCGAGCAAACAATCGGCGAACGACACCGAGAAAATAAGCGTATTGCAGGTTTCAAAACGAAGCCCCAGCAACTTACAATGTTCAAATTTGCAATCGCGAAGAATGGAACCATCCAGGCGAACACCACTTAGGTTACAGTGCGCAAATACACAGCCCGAGAAATTAAAATCGGTGAGGTTGGCCGACCCAAAATCTACATGAGAAAAAACGCATTCTTCATATTCCCCCTTCTCCAAAGGAATGGCGGCAGCATTGAAATGCTCAAATTGTTGCTGGTAGTGATACGCCGACATATCTATGAGTCTGAAGTTTTGGTATTAGTCGATGCGTCTGCCGGCAATTCAAACCCTGCGACATGGAACTCGCGCATATATATTTTCACCAACAGGATAAACAAACTGATGAGTATCGGGCCAAAAATTAAGCCCATAAAACCGAAAATATTCACCCCAATAATCACCCCGAAAATGGTAATCAGCGGATGCGCATCGCCCCATTTCTTTTGGATATACAGACGTACAACATTGTCAACTGTCCCCAACACCGCAATCCCAAAAATCAACACTACCCAAGCTTGTGTAGGATGTCCCGAAGTATACTGCAAGACCGCCAACGGCATATAGGCAAGACTCGCCCCCACGAGTGGAATTATCGCTGCGATGGCGGTAGCACAGAACCAAAATAACAAATCATCGACCCCTAAAAAAGCGTAACAAATAACCGCTAGCAAGGCCTGCACAAAAGCAGTGGCGGGAATACCCGCGGCATTCGAAATCACGAGTGAATTCAGTTCCTTACCAATGAGGGCGATGTGATTATCTTCTAGAGGTAGATAGGTAAAAAACCAGGCTTCCATGGCTCTGCGGTTGAGTAACATAAAATACAGCAAAATATACACCACCGCCACCGTAGCAAATGAATTGGCAATCACCCCAACCATGGAAGTCGCCGCGGCGGTTAGAAATGAAGAAGCCTGTTTGAGATTTTCGGCGGTGAGAATCTCAAAACCAAAACGCTGCTCTTGCTCGGTGATAAACAAATTAATAGATTGTAATACCTGTTCGCTATGCGTTACCACATCGGCCAACCGGGCAGTCACCTCTCCGATGATCAATCCGGCGGGTACTACGATCAAAAAAAAGCTCATAACCAATAAGAAAATGGTGGATTTTTGCTTACCCAGATTATAGCGTTTTTCCAGATAGGCTTGGGGTTTACGCAAGAAAAAATAGAGGGTAAGGGCGCCGAGGAATCCCGACAAAAAACCCAACAACTGCGATGCGATGAAAATGCCAAATACGACCAACAGCAGGAGGAAACTATTCTGACGGACTTTTAGTTGATGCATACACAAAGAAACAAAAAAAAGGGAGGCCGCGCTGCGCGCGGCCTCCCTTTCACACTTAAAAAAACAACTTATGCCTGCGCAGGAGCAAATTGCACGTTGAAAATCAACTTAACGTCGCTTCCAACTACAATACCACCCGCCTCAGTCACTGCGCTCCATGTTAAACCAAATTCCTCGCGCTTCACAACGCCAGTCACCTCAAAACCAATTTTGTGATTTCCCCAAGGATCAACCATCTCGCCACCAAACTCAGCCTTCAAAGCCACTGTATTCGTAACACCCTTCATTGTCAAATCGCCCACAACAGTATACTCATTGTCAGAAATTTTCTCAAAAGAAGTACTTTTAAAATCGATGCTAGGGAACTGAGCCGCATCAAAAAACTCAGGCGACTGCAAATGTCCGTCGCGATCCGCACTGTTCGTGTCGATAGAATTTACCGCAGCCGAAAATGTTACTTGAGCGCCAGAAAAATCTGTGCTGCTCGCTGCATGTAATGTCGCAGAAAATTCTTTGAAAGTACCCGTAACCGTTGAAATTACTAAGTGCTTAACCTTGAATTGCGCTTCGCTGTGCGAAGGATCCAAATTCCATTGTGCTAAAGTTTGTGTTGTCATATCGTATATCTTTTTATTTTTTATTCGTTACAACAAATATCGCACAATTGTATCAACCTTCCAAGAAAATTCATTGCTACAATGGCTACAAAATGACAAACATTAGAATTTCTCGGTAAATTGCGACATGCGTAGCCTAATTACAGCCGTTTCACTAGCAATTGCATTTTTCATTACTCAACCAGCAAAAGCCCAATACTCGGGCAACGACGATACCATTAAGGTTCAAGAACCCGTTGTTTCAGTGAATCGAAAATTGAATAGCATCGATAAACATCCCTTGCGTCCCTTTCAAAAAGAGGCAATGACATTTTACTGGGACAGAAATTCTAATGTTTTGGTAAACATCATTTCCAAAGGACTCAAAGAAAACCTAGAACCCTCTTTTGGGTCGATGGGCAATAGCATCGTCAGCAAAAAACCCCAATCTATTGGCTATCAATATCATTTTAGAGACCGATGGACCATGGGACTGGTTTATTCATGGGCACAAGTAAAAACCGACACACTGCTTTATCCAGATTTCGACATACTCAATAATTACTCATACTTTCAATACGTGGTAAACATGAATGCCTTTATGGGGACCATCAACTATGCTTGGTATCTTAAAACCAAACCCAAAAGCACGATAGCGATTTCGTCAGGCATCGCATTGGGAAACAGCAGAATCGACTATGAAACCCGACGAATGTCGTACGATACCGGAACTGCCTACATTCCTGCGTTCAACGGGGGCATCAACGCTTCCGGCATTCAGATAACCCTAATTTCCATCAAACAATCCTTCAAAGGTCTTCGCAACTTCGGCTACCAAGCATCCCTTGGCGGTGGCGTAAATTCTATTGGATTTAGTTGGGGCATCAACTACACGTTGTAAAAAACGCAAATTTCGCGTTCGGTTTACCGCAACCACTTCCACAAGTCTTTCCAAGTGGGCTTTTTACCGTAACTCAATATACCGATGCGATAAATCCGGCTGCTGAGCCATACCATCAACACAAAGGTCAACACCAAAAACCCGAAACTCAGTGCCAATTCGCTAAATGGAACTCCAAATGGCGCCCTTACCACCATCACGATCGGACTGGTGAGCGGTATCATGGAAAACAGCTTAGCCATCGCACCATGAGGCGCTTTTAAGGCCACCGTTTGGGCAATCACAAACCCAAAAACCAATGGCAATGTCACCGGCATCATGAACTGTTGGACGTCGGATTCCTGATTCACTGCCGATCCGATGGCTGCGAAAAAACTCGAATACAACAAATATCCACCCACGAAAAACAGTAAGAAAACCGCCAAAATCTGAAAATAAGGCAAATTGCTGAGCGGCTCCGTAAACTCCGCCGCCATATCCCTTGCACCGGATGTCATACCAGAACCTTGAGCCGACATTTCTCCACCCATCGAAACCGCGGCCCCAGAGCCAGCGTCCATGCCGCCCATCCCAGTCCTGGCTTCAATTCCCGTCTGAACCGCCTGCTGGGTTGTCATCCCGTTTCCTGAATTCAAAAACAGCGCACTGATTCCAAAAACCAAGCCCACCGCCAATACAATCCACGCCACAAACTGCGTTAGACCCACCGCCGCTACCCCCAAAATCTTGCCCATCATCAAATCAAACGGCTTCACAGAACTCACAATCACCTCCACAATCCTATTCGTTTTCTCCTCCATCGCCGACCGCATCACCATCGAACCGTAAACAAAAATGAAGATGTAAATCATAAACGCGAGCGCAAATCCAATCCCGCTTTTTAAGCCACTGCTCGACTCCTTAACATCCCCTTGGCCCGTCACTTCCTTGGTTTCAAGGCTACAACTCGACTGCAAACTATCGATCTGACCTTCTCGCAAACCCAACCGCGCAAACTGTCGCTGCGTAGCCTTATTGCGAATCCATTCCTTCAACGACTCTTTTTCCGTAATCGATGGCGTTTCACTCGTATAATACGTCGCCGAATCCACCAACCGCAAATCCCTGTCTTGCACACTCAACCAACCATGCACCAAGCCGCGCTCCACATGGGCCAAGGCCGAATCCGAATCACTCGGCGCAGGCAATAAAACATAGTTCGCCGGTGGATTATGACTCAACAACAACTCCGGATTATTGTCCGATACGTACACCGTCTTCGTCCGATCGTCATCCCCCGTTTCCGTGGCGATATAAATGGTTGCCGCATAAAAACCCACCATCAGCAAAGGCGCCAAAAAGGTCATGATGATGAAGGTCTTATTCTTCACCCGGGTGAGGTATTCGCGTTTAAAAATGACAAAAATATTCTTCATTGCTGTGTGTTAAACTATATGATAATCAAAATATTATGATGGCTCAGCTGCGATGGTTGCTCCCGCGATGGGCTCCGCCGTTTTGGAAACCGTATTGACAAAAATCTCATGGATACTAGGAACATGTTCCGAAAAATGCACCAAATTCCCTTTTCCCATAGCCAGTTTCAACAATTGCTCTGGCGTAAAACTCTCCGATGTCTGAAAACGATAAACCACCTTCCCATCGCTGTGTTGCTGCTCCGAAATTAAGGTCGATTCGCCTGCAGCCGACATCCCCGCATCCCATTCCACCGACTGATAATATCCCACTTCGTAGATCCCCTTGGCGTATTTTCTGCGTATATCGCTCACCCCGCCGTCCAACACTTTTTCGCCTTGATGAATGATGGCCAAATGATCACAAAGGCTCTCCACGTTATCCATTCTGTGGGTTGAAAAAATGATGCTCGTCCCCTGGTTTCTTAATTCGATAATTAAATCTTTGATTAAATCGGCATTCACCGGATCAAATCCACTGAAAGGCTCATCGAGAATTAACAGTTGCGGATTGTGCAACACACAAGAAACGAATTGCACTTTTTGCGCCATTCCTTTGCTTATCTCTTCCACCTTTTTCCTCGCCCATTCCATCATATCCAAACGCTGCAACCAATGTTTAACTGAGGCTTTCGCATCCTTGGTACTCAAACCACGCAACTCCGCAAAAAACAAGAGCTGATCGGCCACCGTCATCTTTTTATACAAACCCCTTTCTTCGGGCATGTAACCCATAAGCTGGGCATGACTTTCCTTCAAGGGTTCTCCTTTAAACAAAATCTCTCCAGAATCGGGTTGGGTGATGGTGGACAGCATACGGATAAGGGTTGTTTTACCCGCACCATTCGGGCCCAACAGTCCGTATATACTCCCTTGCGAAACGGCCAAATCGATGTTTTTGGAAACGCGCTGCTCCCCAAAGGTTTTACAGACGTTGATGGCTTCAATAACCTTGCTCATTGACACAAAAATACATTAAGATTTTGCGCAATTTCTTCCAAACCAAAGGTTTCGCCAAAAGGAAATAAAGTTTCGATGATTTTCATCGGGAACGACCCAAAAAGAATTTTACAATCGCACGAAAGTCCCCAAAGGCAGGGCATTCCCGGCTTGGTCTTTCAAGAATAGTTCGCCGCTGTTCATGGATTTTACACCAAGGCAGGAAACGTGTTTTCTCACCAAATTCTCGGCCACCATGGCGCTAAAGCCCATGCTGTAGAGGTTCAAAAGCATGAAGCCGGTAGGTTCTAAGATCTGACCACACATTTGCATCAACTCATTGAGTTGTTTTTCCAAGAGCCATTTTTCTCCGTCGGGGCCCCGGCCGTAGGCCGGGGGATCCAACAAAATCCCATGGTATGTCTTCCCACGCCTCACCTCTCGCTGCACAAACTTAAATGCATCCTCAACCACCCATCGAATCCCGTCCAATCCACTCTCCTCCATATTTTCACGACTCCATGAAACCACCTGTTTCACACTATCCACATGCGTGACATCAGCACCCGCAGCACAAGCCGCCAAAGATGCCCCACCCGTGTACGCAAACAAATTCAAAACCCTTGGCTTCTCTCCAACCTCCAAACCCTTCACCTTCTCGTATATCCAATCCCAATTGGCCGCCTGCTCAGGAAACAACCCAACATGCTTGAACGATGTTAATCCCAATCGGAATTTCAACGACAAACCTCCCTGTTGATACTGAATCCACCAACGATCAGCCATTCCAGGCTTCAAATACCACTGACCCTTCTCCGCATCCGCCCCAGCTGCCTTGGCAAAACTAGCATGGGCCAACTTCTGCCATTCCCGCTCATCCAAACTCTTATCCCAAATAGCTTGAGGCTCAGGCCTGCGCAAAATCCATTTGCCAAATCGCTCCAACTTCTCAAAGCCACCCGCATCGATCAATTCGTAGTCTTTCCAGGCGGTTGGACAAATCCGCTGACTCATAATAAATTTAATTGTGGTGAACCATCACCGCCCAAAATTACCTTTCCACCACCCTGGTCCGACGTACCTTCATCGCCCTCATCCCCCGAATCACCCATATCCTCGTCGCCACCATCTATATCAATGTACTCCGTTGCGATGGTCTTGGCCTCTACCACCGGCGCTTCGCCCACTTTATCGCTCTTCAAAACCAACTTC
This sequence comes from Bacteroidota bacterium, assembly GCA_041178665.1. Taxonomy (GTDB): domain Bacteria; phylum Bacteroidota; class Bacteroidia; order NS11-12g; family UBA955; genus UBA955. The sequence continues at coordinate 1,400 of JBEGUW010000160.1, read as the reverse complement.
TTCACCTTGTCCTGACTCAAACGATTGCCCAAAACCTTCCAGCCCTTCACATCCATAAACTCATCCAAAATCAACATTTCAACCACCTTCTCTCCGCTCTTCTTCTCCGTTGTCAATTCCACCTGAGCACCCACCGATGTACTAGCAACCAACAACTCAGAACCTTTTTCCTCGCCGATGAATGGGAATTTCTTACCCATCGTCAACGTCTCAATTAAGAAGCGCTTTACATACTGAAACTTGGATTTACCCTCCAGATAAACCACCTGAATCACCTGCGCTGCAAAATATTTCTGAATAAAATATATTGTATCTGGCTCAAAACGATTGATCAATTCGTAGTTCGACAACTCATAATGACCGTCTTTGTAAATAACCAAAACCTTATCATCGCCTTCAAATTCGCCCAAGAACTGACCCTTCGCATCACCGTTCAATCTACCCGTCATATCGTCCCACCAAATCTTCACTCCGCCCAACGTTGAACCGCCCTTTTCCTTCAAATCCACCCGTTTAATTGGATACTTTGTAATCTGATTTCCCCTAGCACTCTTGCCTTTAATCGCCAAATTAGAAAAATCGTATTCGATGCTCTTAATCCGCGCATTCGCCATCGCACTCAAATGCAAAGTCACTCGCTCCGCCTCCCCATTTGGATTGGCCGAAAAATATAAAATCGTCGACTTCGGATGATCACTCGAGAACACATATTCCTTCTCACGAATCAATCCCGTAGCATTGAAACGCTTTGCCATCACTTTCTTGGCCTCGCCGTCCCAATAAACCACATTATACGTCGTCCGCTCATCGTTTTTGCGCCAAACATCTATGTGAATCAAATCCTTACCATAGAAATATTTGTCCGTCACCTTGGCGATGCTGTACTTCCCGTCTTCCCTAAACGCAATTACATCGTCGATGTCCGAGCAATCGCAGATAAACTCTTCCTTCTTCAACGCCGTTCCGATAAAACCCTCCTTCAAATTGGCATACAACTTCACATTCGCCACCGCAACCACATTGGCCTCAATGGTATCAAACGCACGAATCTCCGTCTTCCTTTCCTTGCCCGTACCAAATTTCTTCAGCAAGCGCTTGTAATAGTCCACCGCATAATCCACCAAATTGTCCAAGTGATTTTTCACCTCAACAATATCATCCTCCAAACCCTTGATATATTCGTCCGCCTTGAAACTATCGAACTTAGAAATCCTTTTAATTTTTATCTCCGTCAACCGAGCGATATCGTCCTGTACTATTTCCCTGCGGAACAACTTCTTGTAAGGCTCCAAACCTTTGTCGATGGCAGCCAGCACCGCTTCCCACGTCTCGCACTCTTCAATGTCGCGGTAGATTCTCTTTTCGATGAAAATCTTCTCCAACGACGAAAAATGCCACTT
>JBEGUW010000159.1:0-20243 GCA_041178665.1 Bacteroidota bacterium | reverse complement strand
CGCGGAATGCTAATCGGAGGGGAAGTCGACTTTCCTGTGGCTTTTGAGAATGCGAAGTTTGTGGTTTACAAAGTGAAATAAAGGGTTTGAGTAGTGTTTTTCGATTATTTAATGCGCATCGATAATAAATCGGAGAATGGAATTCGCTGAAACTTGCCTGAATTGCCGACCATCCAGAGGTGTTTTGAACTAAAGGCGCAGGCGTTAAACGACCCTTCAAAGTATAGGCCGCTCGCCAGGGTTTGTTTCGGAATTTTGAACCAATCGATTCCATTGTCAAGTGAGATGTCGCTGCCATTGGTCCCTGTGCAAAAGGTGATTCTGTTTCCGTTTTTTATGAGAGAATTCATAGTTGTGTCGTTTGGTTTGTGAACGCCCGTGTGAGCTCTCGCCGGCCTTTGATGTGACAGTAATTGCTCGCTAGAGATTGGTCGGCTCATACAAACTCCACTTCGATATCCTCCGGTATGTCCTTGAAAACCTTTTCCGCCCGACCATTTTAGTCCAAAGTTGGCGTTGGGTGAATGCGCTGAGGCCCCATTGAAGCTATCGGGTAAAGTATAATTGCCGCCTACTGCTATCATGCGGCCATCATCGGATAAGCACATGCCGTAAACACCCGAACCAGGCCCGCCAGCAATTGGCATTGGAATAATTAAATTGGATACGACGCGGGGTTGGGAGATCGGTAAATTGAAACGTTTATTTTGCTTCATGGTGCTGCGTTTCTGTTGTTTGAATTTCACAATATGATAACTAGGATTGATTCCGCCACCAGCAAATCCAACAGTAAGGTTCTTGATTCGAGCCAAAGTATTAGAACTGGAATCGGCGGCTTCAACCTTACTTTCAATGATGACAAGCGAAGTGCCACTGGCTGCAAAGAAAGACTCCAGCGTATCGAGGGGTAGATTCCAATCGCCAATTGGGAGATTATTCCAGCTACTTCCAAAGTCGGTGGTATACAAAGCCGCAAAGTGCTTTTGGGTATTAATTGGATCACCGAGTACCATGCCTATTCCGGTTTTTGAATCAATTTCTAGCGCATCCAAAAATATGTCTTTTCTAAAATCGGTATAAACGATCGTCCAGTTCTTTCCGCCATCCATCGTCTTGAGAATTAATGCAGAATCACCAGCGCTCATGATCACGGCTTCGTTCTCGTTTTTCGCCCAAATGTCGCGGTAGTCTTTTCGCCATAAGGAAATTGGAGCATCGGAAACCTGATTGTAATTTTCAATGCTTTGTTTGACATAGGGAAGGAAATCGGTGAATCGGGTGTTGGTGGGTCGCGGAGAAATCGTATCGAAATGTTTGCCTCCATCGGTGGTGCGGATAACGGTGCCTTTGCTGCCGGAAAACCAGGCGCATGAATCGTTTAAAACGCACAGACCTCGATAATGTGGCGGTTTGATGGGTTTCGACGGGTCGTTATTGGCGAATAGGGTGAAGGGAGTGCCAAAGAGCAATGTCAGAGTACTGTAAAAAATGCCTTTCAATGAATTGTATATTATTTTTAGATAAAAAACTTGTAAATAACTTATAATCACTTGTTTTTGTGGATTTTCTAGTAGAGATTCGGTGTAAAATTAATATCTGCCTATGGAAGAAACTACTACAAAAATTTTATTTACATCAGACAGTACCCAAAATCAACAAACAATATGCGATGCTATTTTTTCGGTGGCGCGCAGGTTCAAAGGCGAGTTGATTTGGTTGCAGAATGCTGCCAACGCCGGAATTACGCAAGCCCTTGTGGATGATCTCAAGAAGCGTGCGTACCGAGATTTGACGATATTGGAAAAATCGGGAGAATTTTGGTCAACCAGCGCCAAAACGGCCAACAATATCAATGCAGAAATGACATTTGTATTTGCCGAGCTGAAGGTGCCGGGCTTGATGGGTGGCGGAATGGCGGCCTGTGTGAGCAAGTTTAAGAATCCGATGATATTTTTCAACCATCAAACGAAGTGGGTGGAGCCAAGGAATATTTTGATGCTATTGGATTCTAATTCTGAATCTCGACAGAAATTCTATCGGGTATCGGTTTTGGCGAAGATGTTTGGTTGTAGGGTTCATGTTTTGTCGTTATCCTCGGCGAAGGACAATGAAACAGTGAAATATCTCTACGCTTATTCTGGACAGGGCTTTAACTACATGATTCAGAAGGGAATTCCGAGCACTGAATTGGATCCCAAGGAGGGGGTTGAAATGGTGTCGACGGTATTGGACGAACTCGGTAAAATCCGCGATTGTTGGGTTTCGTCGATGAATGAGACCGATGGCGGAGGATTTATGAAGGCCGGTCCGTTTCAGCAATATTGTGCTCAGTTACAGGTTCCTTTGATGGCTTGTGCTGTTCAGGAAATTGTGGGTAGCGGGGGTTCGGGTTATTGATGTAAATAATTGATCGAGCTAAAGGAGGGCGGCCGCAGGCCGCCCTCCTTTTTTTATGTTTAATCTGCTCCAATGTTTAATCCATTTTTCAAATCAATACATTCTTTTTTGATGTGGAATACTTGCGTTGACCATTTCCTCTCAATGGCCGAAATTGCATCATTATGTCGATGTCGGTAAAAACGATCCAAGAGTATGTTTCCGCTGGTGAAACCCCCGAGATTTTGTTCTGGGTGGGGTGCGCTGGGAGTTACGATGAAAGAGCTCAGCGAGTGAGTCGGGCCTTCGCAAATATTTTAACCCAAGCCGGTGTCAAGTTCGCCATATTGGGCGCTGAAGAAGGATGCACTGGCGATCCAGCAAAGCGTGCCGGAAATGAGTTTTTGTTTCAAATGCAAGCGATGCAAAACATCGAAGTTCTCAATGGATACGGGGTGAAACGCATCGTAACAGCATGTCCTCACTGTTTTAATACCTTGAAAAATGAATACCCCAATTTGGGTGGTAATTATGAAGTGATACATCATACGCAGCTGATCAATGAATTGCTTACAGATGGCAGAATTGCGATAGAGGGTGGGGCTTATCAGGGCAAAAAAATCACTTACCACGACAGTTGTTATTTGGGTCGGGCCAACGGGATTTACGAGGCGCCGCGAATGGTGATGGATCGACTTGATGTTGATTTGGTAGAGATGAAACGATGCAAAACCAATGGTTTTTGTTGTGGAGCAGGTGGCGCGCAAATGTTCAAAGAAGCCGAAAAGGGGAATCAAGAGGTGAATGTGAATCGTACCGAGGAAGCCTTGGAAACGGGCGCTGAAATTATTGCGGTGAACTGTCCTTTCTGTAATACGATGATGCGCGATGGAACCAAACATTTCGAAAAAGAGGATCAAGTGCAGGTGTTGGATATCGCGGAAATCGTGAATGGGTCTCTAAAATCCTGATTTTGACCGTTGACAGAAATTCCCTTGAGTCGTTAGCACTCCCTGATTCATCTCGGGTTTGGCTGTTCGGTGCTCATCGGATTCTAACGGAAACAGAAGTTTTGTCGATCCAAAGGCAGATGGTCGATTTTGTGTCGGGTTGGCAAGCCCACGGCAAGGATTTGACAGCTGACTTTTGCTTGCTTCAACGATGTGTTTTGGTGGTAGCGGTTGATGAGTCGAAAGAGGCACCTAGTGGTTGCAGTATCGACAAGGTTTTTCATTTGCTACAATCGCAAAAGGAAAAATTTGATTTGGATTTTTTCCAACGGACCTTGCTTTGGATCTTGAAGGGCGATGATATTTGCATTTTAAATAAATCAGAAATTCAGGCGGGGTTGGATTGTGGTGAGATTGATGGTAATACGCCAACTATAAATATGCTTGCGAGTAATTTGGGGGATTTGAAAAAGAGTGGTTTGGCATTGCCTTTGGCTAGTTCTTGGGTTGCCTCAAAATTGAAATTTACACATGAAGGATAAACGAATATTAATTCTGTTTTTAACTATTTTCATTGACCTTCTGGGCTTTGGAGTGGTGATTCCCATTTTGCCTAATTTGGCAAAGAGTTTGGCCTCTGGTTCCACGTTGCCGTTCAATCCGGATGTCGCGGTTGGTGTTGTGGTTGGGTCGTTTTCTATCATTCAATTTCTATTCGCACCCATTTTTGGGTCACTATCTGATCGTATCGGCCGAAGGCCGATATTGCTAGTCAGTATCCTATTCAACATCCTTGGTTATATATTGTTCGGACTCAGTTCTAGCTTTGTATTTCTGTTGTTGGCGAGGATTGTTTCGGGTTTTGGAAGTGCGAATATTGCGGCGGCACAGGCTTACATTGCCGACATTACACCGCCTGAGGATCGCGCGAAGCGAATGGGAATTATTGGCGCAGCCTTTGGCTTAGGTTTCGTTTTTGGCCCGCCGATCGGTGGATGGCTCTATCACGCTGGCGGTGAACATGGTTTACGTTGGGTTGGTTTCTTTACTGCTGCCTTGTGCGCATTAAACTTTGTTTTGGCTTGGTTTATGTTGCCTGAGAGTTTGGAGTCGAAATCGGCGCATAAACGCAAGGTTTCCGATACATTCAAGGGCTTGGTTACAGTTTGGAGATTGGATGTGATTGGTGAGTTGTTCGTGATTAATTTCATTTACATCGCTGCCTTTAGTATGATGTACGGAAGTTCAAGTGTTTTATGGAAGGAAAAGTACCTTTTGACGCCCGCGGGTATCGGGAATATCTTTGGTTTTATTGGAATCTGTGGAGCCATCGTTCAAGGGGGGCTGATTGGCGTGTTTACCAAGCGAGTGGGTGTGCGTAGGATGCTTTTATGGGGTTGTCCTGCCATTGCGATGGGACTGATGATTATTCCGTTACCCGAGGCTGGAACCGCTTTCTATGTGGTCCAGGCCATTTCCATTGTGTTGCTTTCTTTGGGTAATGGTTTGATGATGCCTGCGATAAACTCTTTGGTTAGCCGAAATACACCGCCCGAATCTCAAGGTCGGATGTTGGGTTTATTGCAAAGCACAAGTTCTTTGGCACGCGCGTTCGGACCATTTATCGCCATGGTGTTGTATCATCAATTTTCTAGTTTGCCCTATTTGGTGGGTGGCGGATTGATGGTTGTTGCCTTCTTTTTATCGTTAATTCTTAGTAAGACCTTGCGCGTGAGCGATCCAGATCCCGTGGCAAAGCCAAGCAAAGGATAAGAGTATATTAATTTACTTTAACTTGCGTTGATATGACACTCCAGCCTCTGCGAATATTGCATCTCAATGCTTCTTCCTCGGGTGGGGCGTTTGTTGCTGCGCAGCGACTCAGTGATGCGCTCAATGGACTCGAGGGAGTTTCCAGCGACCACTGGGTTTTTGATGGTGGGGAAGGGGGATTTCATTTGTGGGCCAATACTTGGTTAAAGAAAAAATGGGCCTTTGGATTGCATGCCTTGGAGAAGTTGGACTTCCTTCGTTTTGAGGCTAATAAATCCATCCGATTTGCGTTTAGTCATGGCAAAAAGGGCGTAAATATTGCCACTTGGAAGGCGGTACAAGATGCCGATATCATTCATCTTCATTGGATTAATAAAGGGTTTGTGAGTTTGAAAGGGTTGGACGGTCTTTTTGGACTAGGTAAAAAAATCGTTTGGACCGGTCATGATATGTGGCCTTTCACTGGAGGGTGTTACCATCCCAGAGGGTGTGATAATTTTACCCGTGAATGTGGTAATTGTCAGTATTTAAAGCGGCCGGGACAAGCGGATTTGTCGAACCAGATTTTTAAGGCGAAAAAACGAATTTTTTCGAATGCGGGCGGTCGACTTCAATTTGTGACGCCTAGCACTTGGTTAAAAAACCAGGCGGACAAGAGTGGTATTGTGAAGGAATTGATCGACATTGGAGGTGCTGTTGCGATGCCCGAAATTAAAGTCATCCCCAATCCCATTGATACGGATTATTTTAAGCCGCGTGTTTTGAACTCAGTGAAGGGTCCAATTCGTGCTGCGAATTTGGAAAAATCAGCTGAGATTCTGGAGAATGTTGAGAAAGATGAAGCGGGTGATGGATTGTCTATTTCAATTTCAGCCAATCCTTTTGTTTTGATGTTTGCGGCGGCAAATTTGGGCAATCCTGCCAAAGGATTCGCCGAGTTTAGGTCGGTCTGTAATGGTTTGGTGGATTTAGGATTTGCCAATGTTGAGGCCCTGGTAGTAGGTGAAAATCGACTTCCCAATGGAGATTTAGGGTTAAAGTGCGCGGTAAAGGAACTTGGATTTATTTCTGATGCAAAGCAAATGCGCGATGCCTATTGGCAGGCGGATGTTTATGTGACCACATCGCATGAGGAGAACTTGCCGACCACAATCATGGAGAGTTTGAGTTGCGGGGTGCCCGTGGCAGCATTTGCGGTGGGTGGGATACCTGAAATGATTTCGCAAGGGGGCGATCATCAAACAGGATGGTTGTCGGAGAAGTTGGATGTTGAATCGCTTATCCAAGGCATCGCATCGTACATTGAAATGGAGCCGTCGAAGAGAATAAAAATGCAAGAGGCGAGCAGAAGTGCAGCGGTCGCGAATTACGGTTCAGTGTCAATCGCAAAGCGATATTTAAGTCTTTACTCCAACGTTCCGAGCCTCATTTAATTCAAAACAAAAAAGCCACACCGAAAGGCATGGCTCATTTGCTGTTGGATTATTTTGGCTATCAATCCACGTTATCGTGCAAGTGGCGATTCGGTTTTACCGTTAAATCGCGCGCATTCATTGGGTCTTCCTCGCCAATGGTGATTTTACTCACCAGTTGAGATTGGCTGTGAGGGGCTGCTTCGAGATTGATTCCCCGACGCATATAGGCTGGGACATCGATATCGCTGTCTAATAAAGTTTCTCTATGGCTTCTTCCATTTTCCAGGTGTGTATCGCGGAAAACTTGCGCTGATGGATCTTCAAATGAATCTTCGGCGGTGAAGGGTTTCGGAGTGACATCAATCGGATTCATTGGGTCCTCGTCGTTATCGCTATTTCCAAAACTGCTAGGAACGTGGTTGATTACGCTCGGATTTTGGGGGATGCTAAAGAGATTGGCTTGATTGTTTGCGTGGTTTGATACTGGATTGTTCAGTGCGGGATTACTTGATGCGGGATAACCTGATACGGGATTCCCTGATAAAGGATTGCCGCCGTTAAAACCATATGGATTTTGAACCACTGCAGCAGGTGCCGCCGGAGCCGCATTCACTACCTCTTGTTGCTGGCTAAATAAATTCGCATTGACATTGTCGCGGGATTCAAATCCTGTTGCGATTACTGTAATTGCGATATCGTCGCCGAGGCTATCATCTTTGGTGATACCCATTTTCAAGTGGGCCGTATTTCCCGCCTCTTCTTGTAGGTATTTTTTTACTTTGGAGATCTCACTCATCACCGGTTCTTTATGTCCGTAAGTGAAATTCACCAACAAATGCTGCGCACCTTGAATTCTTGTATTGTCGAGCAGTGGACTATCCAAAGCCATCCGAACTGCATTCTCTGCGCGATTTTCGCCAGTTGCGATACCCGTTCCCATAATGGCTCTTCCGCTATTTCTCATGGCGGTTTGTACATCCATGAAATCTACGTTGATCTGGCCGGGTTTGGTAATTATTTCGGCGATTCCTCGTGCTGCAGTGCAGAGAATGTCATCTGCTTTTGAGAAAGCTTGGGTAATCGTTAAGTCGCCATACATATCTACGATCCGATCGTTGCAAATGGTAAGCAAGGCATCAACATGCGGACGTAATTTTTCTAATCCTTCGCGGGCTTGATTAATCCTTTGCGGACCTTCGTCTTCAAAGGGGAGTGTCACGATTCCCACGGTGAGGATACTCAATTCTTTTGCGATTTTCGCAATCACTGGCGCGGCACCTGTTCCGGTTCCACCACCCATTCCTGCGGTGATAAAAACCATCTTGGTGTTATCCTCCATGATCTGGCGAATCTGGGCCATGTTTTCCATAGCGGCCTTTTCACCCATGTCGGGCATCGATCCTGCGCCCAATCCTTCAGTTAGCTCGGCACCCAATTGTAAACGATTTGGGATGGGGCTACTGTGGAGCGACTGTAAATCGGTATTGCATATATAAAAGTCAACGCCTTCAATGCCATGGCGGAACATGTGGTTAACAGCATTGCTGCCACCACCGCCCACACCAATCACTTTGATGAGGTTGCCTCGTACTTTATTTACTGCGGGTTCAAATCCTGTCATAATCATACTGTTTGATATCTATGTCTTGATTATTCTTGGAAGTCCTCGCCATCTTGCATCCAATTCTTGATGTCTTTGATGATGCCTTTGTTGCTATTGAACCAGCCACCGCCGAAAATTCCGAAGCCGTTTTTGCCTTGTGCTTCTGGGGTATTGCCGAAATCCAACTGACCGGTTTGGGGTGCTTCCGCAACAACATCGTCAAGAAAACCATCGTTGTTAGAAACAGGTACTTCTTGCTTTACGATAAACTCGTTATTCAACTGGATGGCTTCGCTCTTGGCCGCCAATTCAAACCCTTTCAAAACCAAACCAATACTGGTGGCATACATTGGGTTGCGAACCTCGTCGATCATGGCCTTGCCCAAACGATGTCCAGGCGAACCAATATGCACTTCCAAACCAATGAAATAGTTAAATAACTGAGTGATGTCTTTCATCGACGAACCACCACCGGTTAATACGATACCACCGGCCAATTTGTGACGAATTCCAGATACCACGATTTCGAAATCCACCTTCTGAATGATGTCTTCCACACGGGCGCGAATCACCTGTGAAATGGCGTATAATGAAATTTCTTTGGGTGCTCTGCCGGGAAGTCCGGGGACTACAACGACTTCGTTTTTCATTGCTTCGGTTGGAAAGCAGCTGCCGTAATTCACTTTCACGAATTCAGCTTGGTCCTTAAGAATGCCGAAGGCTTCCTGCAAATCTTTGGTAATGCGATCACCACCGATAGGGATGATGGCGGTATGACGGATCGCTCCATCGTCGAAAATACAAATGTCGGTTGTACCACCACCAATATCAATCAAAGCAACACCGGCTTCCATTTCAGGCTCGCTCAATACAGCGGCTGCGGAGGCTACGGGTTCTACGATCAAATCGGCGATTTCAAGGCCTGCTCTACGAACGGCCATGAAGATGGTTTTTGCGGCAGAAGTTTCACCGGTGATGATGTGGTAATTGCACTCAACGCGCACACCTACGCGACCTACGGGGTCTTTGATGCCTTCTTCGCCATCGATGCGATACTCTTGGGGAAGTACGTGTAGAATTTCCAATCCTGGCGATAATGCCAAGTTCTCCATTTCCACTTCCAATTTGTAGAGCTCGTCCTCGGTAATTTCCACGTCCCACTGCTTGCGGCTCAAGGTTCCGCGGTGCTGTAGGCTTTTGATGTGGTGTCCTGCGATACCTACAAATACGGTTTTCACCTGTACTTGACTTTGTTTGATGGCATCTTCTACGGCAGATTGGATTGCGGTCACTGCTTTTGCAACGTTGGCAACCATGCCTCGAGATACTCCACCTTGGCTTGGGGCTTTTCCCATGCCGAGGATGTTTAATTTGCCGTTTTCGGCCATTTGACCGACAATTGCGCACACCTTGGTTGTGCCGATGTCGAGTCCTACGATGATATTGTTATTGATAGCCATATGTATTGATTAGGGGTGTTCTATTAATTGGACTTTTTTGGTTCTTTGTGTATGTTTTCTTGGCCGGTGCGCTGACCTACTACCTGATTGAGGTTCGAAATGTCGACACTTTTGTATTGATCCCAGCCGGTGCTCTTGAGGCCTTGATCGTAGAAAAGACGGAGGTTTTCGAACTTTTTGGGCAGGTTTGCGCCATTGCCTACAACAATGCTATGTCTTCCTACACGGGGAATCAAAATCACGTCGTTGTAATTATCTACATACAATTGTTGAAACTGCGCGTTCCACACACTGTCGGCCGCCACAAACTTGGACACTAGCATCACATTTCGGGTGATTTCGCCGCTCACAATCTTGCCGCCTTCCATGATTACGGGGATATTTCCGTTGGCCACGAGTACATCGCAAAATTTGGTGGATGGGGTGTTTGGGATCACTACGCCGTTGGTATCGACATAAAATTGTTGGCCTTTATTATTTTGGACAAACAGGATGGGGGTGCGTTCTTCAACTTTGAGTTTTAACAGACCGTCGAGTCCCAAATACACCTCCGCTTTTTTTACGGCGGGGATTTTGTTGAGCTGTCCTTCGAGTTTTCTGATGTTCACCTCGTTTGCATTCTTTCCGATGGGGTTTCCGATAAAGGCTTGTACTGAATCGGCGATGATGGTTTTATTCAAGAAAATCGCCTTTCCCTCTGGAAGAATTGTGATTTCCATGGATTGGACAAGGCGGTTTTTGGCGGTATTGGCGATGGACGACCAGAAAATGGCCACTGCGACAAGCAGGACCAAAAGGGCGGCGACCATCCATTGACGTTTATTGAGTGAGGGCATCTATCTTGAGGTATAAGTTGGCAATGGGTTGAACAATTCGATCGATATCACCTGCTCCCAAAATGAGCAAGATTTTCGGTTTTTCCATTTGGATTTTTTCCAAAACAGTTTGCGGGCTGACCAGCGTTTTTTGGGGATTGGAAATCAGATTGAGTAACCATGTGCTTGTTACTCCTGGTATAGGTTTTTCGCGGGCAGGATAAATGTCCATCAACCATACTTGGTCTAATTGAGATAAGCTATCGGCAAATCCTTGGGCGAAATCTTGGGTGCGAGAAAATAAATGGGGTTGGAAAATACCCGTGATTTGTTGGTCGGGGTATAGTGTTCTAACCGATCCAATAATGGCATTTAGCTCTTCTGGGTGATGCGCGTAATCGTCGATGACCACATAGTTCTCTGTTTTGTGAACATATTCGAACCTGCGTTTGGCTCCTTTGTAACTGGCGATGCCTTTTTGCAAGGATTCAACGTCGAGTCCTAGAAATCCTTGACAGATGCCAAGCGCGGCGACAGCGTTTTGGACGTTGTGATGGCCAGGAAGTCCGCATCGGAAAGGAGCAATTTCGGTTTGATTGTGTGCTAATGTAAAGCAAAAATCACCCTGATTGATGTGCACATCTTGGGCTTGATAATTGGCTGTATTGTTTGTGCCGTAGGTATGAGATTTTACGTTTTCCGCAATTGCGATTTTTAAGTTCTCTTGAATCATCAAACCGCCGTTGGGTTGAATGAGGTGGGTGAAATCGACAAATGCTTGTTCAAACGCTTCGGGGGTTCCGTAAATGTCTAAATGATCCGGGTCTATGGCTGTAATTACTGCCAAATCTGGGTTGAGGCGGTGAAAGCTGCGATCGAATTCATCGGCTTCGAGGACAATGATTTCCTTGGCTTGATAATTTACGCCATCGGTTTTACGCAGGTAGTTGGTGTTGTAGTTGGCGCTGATACCACCCAGGAATGCAGTGAAATTGATGTTACATTCATGCAATAGGTGGGCAATAAGCGTGGAAGTTGTTGTTTTGCCATGGGTTCCCGCAACAGCGATGCAATAGCCACCGCGTGCGATCTGACCTAACACTTCGCTTCGTTTTAAAATGGTCGCTTTCTGGTCGATGAGCCATAGCCACTGCGCATGGTCTTTTGGGATGGCGGGGGTAAGGATGATGAGGGTATTTTCGAGGTCTTGTTGAACCAGTATCGGCAGTGCTTCCAACTGGTCGTTGTAATTGATGATGGCCCCTTCCTTTTCCAAGGCGTTTGTGAGCGGCGTTGGCGTTTTATCGTACCCCATTACCGGCAATCCAATCTGCAAAAAATACCGAGCAATGGCGCTCATTCCGATGCCACCAATTCCCAAGAAATAGGCCTGATTATAATCGCGGATCAGTTTTGTTGGGTTCATGGATTTGCTTTTTCAATTAAACTCGCGATGCGATTTGCGATGGTCTCGGTTGCCTGAGGCTTGGCGATTTGTTTCAGTTTTTCTTGCATTTCCGACATTTTTTTCGTATCTTTTATCAGTTCGATGCAAGTGTATATAAGGGTTTGCGGTGCGTCTTTGTCGGTGATAAGCATCGCGGCATTCAATTCGCTCAGCACCTGCGCATTTTTCGTTTGATGATCGTCGGTTACATTGGGCGAGGGCACCAAAATGGATGGCTTTCCTACCACTGCGATTTCGGAAATGCTGATGGCTCCGGCGCGCGAAACGACCAAATCTGCTGCCTGATACGCATCGTCCATATCGTAAATGAATGGCGCATGGAAAATTCTTGGAGCGTTGGGCTCTAGGAATAACGCGGGGTTGCTTTCTATGATTTGATGGATTTTCTCAGCATGGGATTTTGCGAAGGGTAGGCCCATTTGCCAGATGATCTGAATATTGGCTTCGGCCAGTTGGACGAGGTTGTTGAATATCGTTTGGTTGATGGTCCGCGCACCGAGACTTCCGCCGGTAATGAATAGCACGGGAAGGTGGGGTTGAAGTCCGAATTTTTGTCGACATGCAGCAGATTCGGAATTCAGTTCATGCGTAGAATTTAATGCATTCGCGGAATCCAATTTATTGACAGAGTTAAGTTTCTTGCCAAGGTCGATGATATTCTGTCGTACAGGATTGCCCGTAAACTCCCAATTTCCGGCGGGGAAGAACTTCTCCATGCTTGGAAATCCGGTGCAGATGAGGGTGGCTCTACTCGACACAAGTCGGTTCGTTAGCCCCGCAAACCCATTTTGTTCCTGTAAAATAGTGGTATAGCCCATTCTTGATGCCATGAAGCAAACGGGAAGACTTGCGTATCCTCCAGTGCCAATGACGGCTGTGGGTTGGAAGTTGCGCAAGATTTTCCGCGCTTTCCAAAAACTTTGAAGGGTTTTAAGAAGTACGATCAAATTTCTTGGAGATGCGGAGCGCTTGAGTCCTTCGATGGGCAGCCCCACGATTTCGAAGCCTTCTTTGGGGACTTTCTCCATTTCCATTTTGCCGATGGCACCCACGAAGAGGAATTGGGCCCCGGGGAATTTGATTTTCAGTGCATTGGCGATGGCAACCGCGGGAAAAATATGTCCGCCTGTTCCTCCACCGCTCAAAATGAATTTTGGCGGGTTTTGGGATGGGGTTGTATTTTTTGGTGTGGTCGACATGGCTGCTGAGATGTTATACGCCTGCGGTGAGGGCTTCTTCTTGCTGTTGTTTTTCTTCTTGCACGTATTTGGAAATTCCAAGGATAATTCCAAAGCCGATACTGTTCATGAATAAGCTGGTACCACCCATACTTACTAGGGGAATGGTGAGTCCGGTAACGGGGAGCATGCCCACAGCAACGCCCATATTGACGAAGGCTTGGAGGCTCATCGAGAGTCCCAATCCCATGGCTACGAGCGCGCCGAAGGCGCGCGGACTTTCGACCACAATTTTGAGACATCGAAAGACCAATATCAAAAAGCAACCTGCTACAATTAGGCCGCCAACAAGTCCGTATTCTTCAATGATAATCGCGAAAATGAAATCGGAATAGGGGTGAGGTAGGTAGTTTCTTTGCGTACTGTTGCCAGGCCCTTTGCCAAAAACACCGCCTGTAGCCACCGCGATTTTCGACTGCAATTGCTGGTAATTCCCGGTGCCATCGTCTTTGCCGGTGAAGGTTTCAATCCGCTTTTTCCATGTCGGAATACGGTTGCTTTCCATGCCTTCGGTGTTGATGTTTAAAAGCACCACCACCAAGCATCCAATCGTAACAACACCACTAATGAACAAGATCATTAGGTATTTGAAATTTACACGGCCAATAAACATGAGGAGTCCGCAGGTGACAAAAACCACCAAAGAGGTACTCAAGTTCTCTGGGGCAATCAATATAACTACGGCTAAAATGTAGGCTAACGTTGTCCAAAAGACCTTCGGCGAATCAATCTCTTCTTGGTTTTTACTTAAATATCTCGATATGTACATAACCAGTGAGAGCTTGGCCAAATCCGATGGCTGAAACGTAATGCCCAATAAAGGGATAGGAATAACCCGTGTTGCGTTGTTGATTTCCGAACCAATGAACAGTGTTAAAATCAATAGCCCGATCGATATGAGTAGCAAAATCTGTGAGATCCGCGAATAGTATTGGAAAGGGATGTGATGGGTGAGGTATAGCAATGCCAATCCTATCAACAAGAAACCGGTATGACGTAAGAAATAGAATTCGGTATTTCCTCCTCTTTTTGAATAGGCCAACGTGCCGGTTGCGCTGTATACGGCCAAAATGCCTAGCAACGACAGTATGATGACGACAAGCCAAATCCATCGGTCGCCCTTAAATCGTGAGGTGAAATTTGCCTGCATTTTGCTTCTTTGTTAGAGGTTTTTGTTGTTGAGGAATGGCATTCTTGAGGTTAGAAATTATAAGTTTCTTACGGCCTCTTTGAACTGTCTGCCGCGATCTTCGTAGCTATCGAACAAGTCAAAGCTGGCGCAAGCGGGCGACAATAAAACTGCATCTCCACCTTCTGCCATGCGAGATGCCACGTGAACCGCTTCTTTTGCGCTGCTGGTGTTGATGATGAGGTCTACATCGCTTTGGAAGGCTTGGTGTAACTTGATGTTGTCCAATCCTAAGCAGATAATCATTTTGACTTTGCCTTTCACCAATGCCTTCAAATCTGCGTAGCTATTGCCTTTGTCGATCCCACCCGCAATCCAAATCACCGGACGGTCCATGCTTTCGAGGGCATACCAAGCCGAGTTGACGTTGGTTGCTTTGCTATCGTTGATGTAATCCACCCCGCCCACTTTTTGGACAAATTCTAGGCGATGTTCTGCGTTTTGGAAGTTTCCAAAGCTTTCGCGGATGCTGTCTTTGCGGACGTCCATAAGGCTTGCGGCGATGCCGGCGGCCATGCTGTTGTAGGTATTGTGTTGCCCACGTAGTGTAAAATCTTGCATATCGAGTGTGTAGTTTTCTTTTGAGTGAATATGGATGATGGAACCTTCGGCATACGCGCCACAGTCAAAGAATTGGCTGCCTTCGGTAAATTTTTCCGTTAAACTGAATGGAATCGCATGTCCGCCAATTGGATTTCTTGCCATCGCCTCCAAGGTGAGGTCGTTATCGGCACAATAGATAAAGTGCTGTCCGGCGTTCTGATTCCTTGCGATGCGCATTTTGCTATCGGCATAGTCTTCTAAGCGATAGTTGTATCGATCCAAATGATCGGGTGTGATGTTGCACAAAATGGCAATTTCACAAGTGAATGTGTCGAGGTAATCGAGCTGAAAGCTGCTAATTTCAACCACGTAAATATCAAAGGATTGCTGGGCGACTTGTCGAGCCAAGGATCTGCCGATATTCCCCGCCAATCCCACGTTAAGTCCGGCTTGCTGAAGTAAATGGTAGGTAAGTAGGGTGGTTGTAGTTTTGCCATTGGTCCCTGTAATGCCTATCATTTTGGCGTTGGTGTAACGGTAAGCGAATTCCAATTCATCGATGATTTCGATGCCTTTTGCCCTTGCTGCTTGTACGATGGGCGCCTTGTCTGGAATCCCTGGACTTTTTACGATGCAATTGGCGTTGAGGATTTTTTCCTCGGTATGTTGTTCTTGTTCCCAAGCGATGTTGTGTAGGTTGAGTTCGTCTTGGTATTTGGTTGCAATTTTTCCAAAATCGGATACGAATACGTCCCAGTTTTGGGCTGCGCCCAAAACTGCGGCTCCCGTCCCGCTTTCGCCTGCTCCCAATATGACCAACCTCTTTCTCAACGCAGTTTAATCAACGCGATAGTTGCCAATACTAAAATGATCGTCACCAACCAGAATCGGATTGTGATCTTGCTCTCAGGAATGTTCTTTTTTTGGAAGTGGTGGTGGAGGGGCGACATCAAAAAGATGCGTTTTCCCTCGCCAAAGCGTTTTTTGGTGTATTTGAAATAACCCACTTGAAGGATTACAGAGCCACTTTCGGCCAAGAAAACCCCGCAAAGAATTGGCAATAGCAATTCCATTTTGATAATGATTGCCACCGCAGCAATCGCGCCACCCAAAGCCATCGAACCTGTATCGCCCATAAAGACCTGAGCTGGGTAGCCGTTGTACCACAAGAAGCCAAGGCAAGCGCCGATCACGGCCGACATAAATATTACAACTTCCCCAGAGTTAGGTACGTAAATGATGTTCAAATACTCCGCCACCTTGATGTTGCCCGATGCGTAAGCCAATATCCCTAATCCAACTCCCACAATTGCCGTGGTTCCCGCTGCCAAACCATCAATCCCATCGGTTAGATTCACCGCATTCGTGACCGCCATCGAAATAAAAATGATCACCGGAACGTAAATAATCCAAGCGTTGTGGGCACCAGGAATCAACTCGGAATAGCTTAAATAGTGCTTTGTGATAGGAAGGTTTGTGGTGAGTTCCAGGTGGTTGATGCTGTGCGTATAATCAATGGTTATGGCAATAATTATCCCTAACATCAGCTGACCAATCAACTTGGTTTTGGCCTTCATGCCCTCTTTGTCCTTTTTGAACACCTTGATATAGTCGTCGATTAGGCCAATGGCGCCCATCCATATCGTGCTGACAATCATAACGATAACATAGGGGTTGTTCAATTTTGCAAATAGAAAAGTGGGTAGTAGGATGCTTAAAATGATAATAATTCCACCCATGGTTGGCGTGCCTTTTTTCTGCATTTGGCCTTCCAAACCGAGGTCGCGGATAGTCTCCCCAATCTGTTGTTTTTGTAACCATTCGATGATCCGTTTTCCTGCGATCAAAGCAATCAACAGGCTGCTGATGCCTGCCAACGCTGCACGGAATGAGATGTACTTGAAAACACCTGCCCCAGCATAGCCAAGTTTGTCGAGGTGTTCAAAGAGGTAGTATAACATGGTTTAGTTGATTAGCTTGAATGATTCGGAAACAACGATTTTATCGTCAAAGGGATGCTTCACCCCCTGAATGTCTTGATAGGTTTCATGGCCTTTGCCCGCCACCAAAATGATATCGCCGGGATTGGCAAGCATGCAAGCCGTTTTGATGGCTTCTTTACGGTCGCTGATTTTTAAAATTTTCTTGTAATGTTGAGGCGGTACGCCGGTTTCCATCTGGTTTAAAATTTCCAAGGGGTCCTCCATGCGGGGATTGTCGCTGGTCATAATCACACGATTGCTCATATCCGCAGCAATTCTGGCCATTTCGGGGCGTTTGCTAGTATCTCTGTTGCCGCCACATCCCACCACCGTAATCAAGTTCGCGCCGTTTTTGCGGATGTCGTTGATGGTCTGAAGGACGTTCTTCAGGGCGTCAGGCGTATGCGCATAGTCCACAATTGCGGTGATTCTTTGCGGTCCGCGGAGTACTTCGAATCGACCGTTTACTTTGCCTAAGGCGCTCATTTGAATCGGCAATTCATCGTCGCCATCGGTGAGTAAAAAGGCGGTGGCATAAACTGCACAAAGGTTATAGGCGTTGAATCCGCCGATGAGGGGCGACCAAAATTCGGTATCGTTCAGATGTAGCTGCATGCCCGTGAAATCATGCTCGCTCACTTTTACGGTGAAATCAGCCATCTGCTTCATCGCGTAGGTGTATCGCATGGCTTTGGTATTTTGCAACATCACCATCCCGTTTTTATCGTCTTTGTTGGTCACGGCAACCGCAGTACTCGGCAAGCCATCAAAAAACTGTTTCTTGGCCTTGATATAGTTGTCGAACGTCTTGTGGTAATCCAAATGGTCGTGGGTGATGTTCGTAAATACCCCGGCCTCAAATGGTACCCCTGCAATGCGTTGCTGGTCAACGGCATGAGAGCTCACTTCCATGAAGCAATGACTGCAATCGGCATCAGCCATTTTAGCCAATAATTCATGCAGGGCAATAATATTCGGTGTGGTATGCGTACTTGGAATGATGGTTTGTTCGATGCGATTCTCAACGGTAGATATCAGTCCACAGCGATTGCCACGAAGCGTGAAAAGGTCGAATAGTAACGTGCTTACTGATGTTTTGCCATTCGTTCCCGTGGTTCCAATAATACAGAGGTTCTCGGCTTTGCGATCGTGGAAGTTGAGGCACATTTCGCCCAAAGTGTTGGCCACGTTTTCCACCAAAATATAGCAGACGTCGGGGTTGATTTGCTTGGGAAGTGTAGCGCAAAGAATTCCTGTCGCCCCTTTTTCGATGCAACTTTCGATAAACTGATGACCGTCTACCGTGGTTCCTGGCATCGCAGCGTATAACTGATCTGCGGTAATGTTGCGACTATCGATTTGTAGCCCAAGGATAACGTTCTCTGCATTCCCATGGATGGCAAGAGTTGATGTTTTTCCTAAAAGTTGACTTATCGTTTTCATTCGATGGGCTTTAGGGTTAGGGAAACAGGGGTAGTGTTTTCGCCGATTTTGGTATTTGGCGCCGGTGACTGCTCGGTGATTCTGCCGTAGCCCACATAATTTACTTTCAGACCTAGCTCACTTAAGATTTTTAACGCATCGCGAAGTCCCATGCCCTTTAGGTCCGGCATAAACCCGGGTGTTACCATTAATGCTTTCAGTTTTAATGAATGGGCTTCCTTTGTCGATTCGATGTATCCCACTTTGGTGATTACGCCAGAATCGGAGGGAAGTACCTTGGAGCTGATGCCCAATTCGTTTAAGACCAATTTTGTTTTTTGTAAATCGCCTTTCAAAATGCCTGGTACCTGCGGAAGACTCGCCACGTGTAAAGCGGGCTGCACTTTGATGTGGGTGCTGTAGATGCGATCGCTGATATTTTTGAAAATCGGCGCTGCGATTTGAGCCCCAGAATATTTGCCACTTTTGGGATTGTTTACCACCACAACGATGGTGTATTCGGGATTATTGGCAGGGAAAAATCCAGCAAAAGAGGCTTGGAACTGTTTGTTATTTTCTTCATTATAACCGCCAACTCCTTTGTTTAACCAAGAGGTTCCCGTTTTGCCTGCAATTTTATAATTCTCCGATCTGATTTCTTTTGCCGTTCCATGATCTACCACTTGGACAAGCATGTTTGTTACTACAGCAGCTGTAGCGGCGCTAAAGGCCTTTTCTTTCAGTACGATCGGCTCAATTTTAGATAGCGTCTGACCTTCCAAGCGAATTTCCTTCACCATGTAGGGTTGCATCATCCTGCCCTTATTTGCAATGGTATTGTACAACATCAATACTTGTAAGGGCGATAGGTTGCTAGAATATCCAATGCTCAAAGAAGGCAAGCTTGTTCCGCTCCAACTCGCATCGTCCGGCGTAGGAACAGTAGGGTTATTGCTGCTAGGGATATCGAACTTTGGCTTGATGTGAAGTCCCAAATCCAAAATGTGATTGGTAAATTTTTCGGGATTCTTTTTGTAATGCTGCATCACAAATTTGCTCGTTCCGATGTTGGAAGAGTATTGAAGGCATTCGCTGAGCGTATAGAACTTTTTTGGTGGTTTTTTCGAGTCCGACCAAGGTTTGTCGTACCATGTCCATTTCCCCCAATTGTTGTCGATGCTGTCGTTAGGCTTTACATACCCATCTTCCAAAAGCGCAATCGCAGAAACGACCTTAAACGTAGAGCCCGGCTCGGTAAATTCGCTCACCGCATAGTTCTGGGTTTCGTAATATTTGTTGTCTTCGCCTCGCGTTAAGTTGGCGATGGCTTTGATTGCGCCGGTTTTTGTTTCCATGACAATCACACAACCGTGGTCCGCCGATTCTGCTTCCAATCCTTTTTGTAGACTGTATTGTGCGATGTCTTGAATGCGGACATCAAGCGTGGTAACAATGTCTTTTCCATTCACCGGCGGTTGGTTGTTGCCCATTTGAATGGGTCTCCAGATTTGACCGCTCATGCGTTGTTGCATAATGCGACCGTTCTTTCCTCTCAGAAGCGTGTCAAAAGCACCTTCCAATCCTACACTGGTTTTGTCTTTGATGTATCCGATGGTTCTCTTCGCGAGGTCGCCCATGAAGTACATGCGTTTCCCTTTTTCCTCATACCAAATACCCCCTTTGAACTTTCCGTCGCGTGCGATAGGCCAATTTTTGATTGCTTTGATTTGTTCGTAGCCTAAGTCTTTGGCAATCTTGAGGTAACGGGTTCTACGCTCCCTGTGTTTGATGAGGTATTCTTTCCATGCAGATGCATTTCGCTCTGGGAACATGTTGGCGCACAACTGAGAGAAACTATCGATCTTGGATAAGAAAATTTTGGTGGTTAGGCCATCGGCGCGTAAATCAAAAATCACATCGTACTTGGGAACACTGGTGGCTAAAAGGCTGCCATCATCGGCATAAATATTGCCTCGCAACGCCTCTACTTCCTTGATGCGGGTGTTTTT
>JBEGUW010000158.1:0-2577 GCA_041178665.1 Bacteroidota bacterium | reverse complement strand
TAATTACACTTGTCAAGGGATGGGAAGTTACGAAATTGCAACAAATATCGGTGCAAAGATTACTTATTTTCAAACATCATCATCACCCAACCGTCGATGATTTGTGTTTGTTGCAAAACTACATTTATGCTTTTCGCTTTTTCCAAAATCATGGGGACGTCTTCTTCTCTCAAACCACTCAATAGTAGATGTCCGCTAGATTTTAACACCCTCTGATAATCCGCCATATCGGCCAAGAGAACTTCACGGTGGATGTTGGCAAGTACCACATCGTAGTAGCCATCACTTACCGATTCCAAAGCCTTTACATGACCATGAACCATTTTGGTTTGGGTTGTTTGATTGATTTTCAGGTTGTCGTTTGCGTTATCCACCACCCAATCATCGATCTCCACACCCAGGACTTCACTTGCCCCGAGCATTTCCGCCGCGATGGCTAAAATCCCTGTACCGCTGCCCATGTCGAGCACTTTGGCATTTTTGATCGTATCACCCAAATCTTGCAACGCGGTAAGCATCAATCGCGTAGTACCGTGGTGGCCTGTTCCAAAGCTCATGCGAGGTTCTATGGTGATGGCGCGGCGCCCTTCGGGCGCCGGCTCGTGAAATGGAGCCCGCACAAAAAATTGACCTACCAATAGGGGATTAAAAAAGTTCTTCTCCCACAACTCATTCCAATTCTCTCTCTCCACAATACTCCACGACCACGAATCTATATAGTCGGAGACATTCTCTTCAATTTCAAGGTAATCCTCTGGATTGATATCGTTCTCGTCGGCGAATGCCTTTACCCAACCACTCTCGGTTTCAAAATGTGTAAAGGGGTATTCTCCCAAGAACGCGGTGACAATATCTGCCCGCTCTTGCATCGCAACCTCGTCGATTCCCGTGCCATCGGCCAATTTTATCTCATTCCAAATGGCATGGAAGCAGACAAAATTGCTCATTTCTTGGTGCCTAACTGCAGATTGCACTCGCCAAACTCGGCGTTGTACCCAATGGTAAAGGGTAACTTGGCTGGCTTTTTGGCCAAATATTCATCGCGCATGTCCTTCTGGAAGTAATTCTCGAACAAGTGAATCGTCTTGCTGTATTCTCCGAGTAATTCAGTATCAAATCCAGCACCTTGCATCGCTTGCATCGGCATACCCGAATCGTCTTGTAAAATGATCTTGGACTGACCGGTAACCACGCCTGCGATATCAGAGAAGTAGTCTTTGTACATCAAGTAACTTGCAGCCTTTAGGAATGTCACCACCGAACCGCGTTGCTTTAAGTAATTAATCACACCCGGGGCTTTTTTATTGCCGGTGTTGCTAATGTCCTGACTGATATAAACCAACTGTTTTACAGATTTATCGCCCTTGGCAGAATAACCAATTTTGATGCCCTTGGGCTCAGCGCCGGGCTCCACAGCGACCTGATTTCCGTTTTGATCCAGAGAGAAATACTCCACGTAGTGGATACCAAACCCATTTCTGGCCAAATAAAACAAGAAGGTGTGCAATGTGCCATTCATCAGCTCATGCGAAAAATCATCGTCCATACTCAAGGTACGGAAGAATCCCAACTTGTGGGGGTAGAACATGCATCGATCCAAAACGGTGAGGTAATCTTCCATTTGCTTTGGCGCAACGGCAGAGTCTTCAAATCTCGAACCCACTGGCTCTAGGCCAATCATGATTACTGTATCGCGGTTGGGGTAAAACAAATTGGCGTAGAAAAAATCGCCACCGGCAAAAGGGTATAGTAAGGTTTTGGGTGCGTTTGATGGGATATATTTTTTGTCGTTTACCCAAGTGGCAATGGGCGTACCCACGGTTTGCATCAACAATCTCCAACGCAAATCGGTTTTGGCGGCATGCATCTTCCAATATTCACGCTGCTCTAAACTATCGTTGTTTTCATCGTGAACACCTGCCATGTATCTTGCAAACGCAGTCCACTTGGCATCCAGGGGTGTCCTTTTATCTACTACAGCGACAACCGTGTCTTTTTGTGGTTTTTTCTCAGTATTCTTGGGTTTGCAAGAGGGAATAACCAAAACTGTGAGTGCCAGAATGGACAGCCAAAGGAATTTTTTCATGGGGCCGCAAATATAGCACACGAAAAACTCAGAACCACGACTGTGGAAAATCTTTCGTTACTTTGAATTGTGATAATTGGACTTTCTAGAGAACGCAAAAATCCGCCCGACAATCGAGTGGCACTTTCCCCCATTCAATGCCTTGCCTTGCAGCAGCGATACCCTCAAATTTCCGTGATTGTTGAATCTTCGCCTACCCGATGTTTTTCTGATGCGGCGTACCAAGAAGTGGGGATTAAGGTGGTTGAGGATTTGCAAACAGCCGATATCATTTTGAACATCAAAGAGCTCCCCGCCGATTCTCTCATACCAAATAAAACCTACTTTTTCTTTTCGCACACCATCAAAAAGCAACCTTATAACAGAGGCATGCTGCAAGCGATTTTGTCGAAAAATATCACACTCATCGACTACGAAGTTTTACGATACGAAAACGGTCAGCGCGTTTTGGGTTTTGGTCGTTTCGCCGGCCTTGTCGGCGCCTATAACGG
>JBEGUW010000157.1:0-11205 GCA_041178665.1 Bacteroidota bacterium | reverse complement strand
TAATTCTAGGAGGATTAAGTGCTGTTTTTTGGACGCTAACATTACAAACAACCATTAAATATGTCATTTTAACGCTTCAGGCCGACAACAAAGGGGAAGGGGGAATTTTCTCTTTATTTAGTCTTTTGCGACGTCGTTTCCCATACCTAGTTGTTGGAACGGTGGTAGGCGGAGCGATGCTTTTGGCCGATGGAATTATCACCCCTCCTATTTCTGTTGCCTCTGCGGTGGAAGGGCTAAAATATATCACCCCGGCGAATGGTTATAAATACGACCTCAGTCAAATCGAAACGGTTCCCATTATTATCGCCATTATTTGTGTCATTTTCCTATTTCAACGCGTTGGAACCAATGCAGTAGGCAAATTCTTTGGACCAATCATGTTAGTTTGGTTTTCGATGCTTGGCGTTTTAGGCTTCGGCGAAATTGTAAAACACCCAGAAGTTTTGGCCGCATTCAATCCAATTCACGTCGTATATTTCCTTAAATCCAGCCCCAACGCTTTCGTATTACTTGGTGCCGTTTTCCTATGCACTACCGGAGCTGAAGCACTATACTCGGACTTAGGTCATTGTGGAAAAAAGAACATTCGTGTGTCCTGGGTTTTTGTGAAAATCAGCTTATTACTTAACTATTTTGGCCAAGGCGCTTGGTTGATTGCGAGAACAGGTACATCCCTAAATGGCCAAAAACCATTCTATGGTATGATGCCCGATTGGTTTCTGCCAGCCGGAATTGCAATCGCAACCGTAGCAGCTATCATCGCATCGCAAGCACTCATCTCTGGATCATTCACATTAGTGTCCGAAGCCATTCGATTACACTTCTTTCCAAAATTCACTGTCAAATTCCCAACCAATGTCAAAGGTCAAATTTACATACCAGTTGTAAACAACGCCTTATTGATAGGTTGTATTATGATCGTTTTGATTTTTAAAGAATCCGCAGGAATGGAAGCCGCCTATGGCCTTGCGATAACCGTCACCATGTTAATGACCTCCATCCTGCTGTATTTTTACCTTAAAAAACAGCGTTGGCCGATGCTTTTGGTTTTTATGATAATGGGCGTTTTTATGACAGTGGAAACCGCGTTCTTAATCGCCAACCTACACAAATTTGCCGATGGTGGATTCGTTACCTTACTCATAGGTCTTGGCATTATCTTAGTTATGTATATCAGTTTCCGCGGCGGACACATTAAACAATCTATGGTTGTTACAGAAAAGTTGACCAACTATCGTGATAAATTGCGTGCACTGAGTCAGGATACCACGCTGCCGAAATTCGCTACACACTTGGTTTATTTGAGCAAGGCGCATCGAGACGACGAAGTGGAATCGCCATTGATTTATTCAATCCTTTACAAACGACCCAAACGTGCGGATTTTTATTGGTTTGTGAATATAGAACTAACCGACGAACCCTATACCATGGAATACAAAGTGAATGTGGTTGAAAAGAACGATATCATCCGGGTACGTTTCAGATTGGGATTCCGTGTGCAACAAAAAATTAGTGTTTACCTAAGGATGGTAATTCAAGAGATGGTTGACAAGGATGAAATTGATTTGGATCCGTACTACCACGCTTTCATCGACAAAAACCACCTCGGGGATTTCCGCTTCGTATTGGTAGATGAGGAGATGAGTCAAGAAAACGAATTATCAATTGTTGACGACTTGGTGATGCAGGCATACGATAGCATGAAAGTATTTGCAGGTAAGCCAGAAAAATGGTTCGGTCTGGATGGATCAGTAGTAACCCACGAAATGATTCCTGTGATTATCAAACCGCGCACAATCCCAAAACTTAAGAGAATTTAACAGCCTGTCACTATGAAAAAGGGATTATTCAGGATCGGTATTTTGGCTTTCAGTTTTTTCTGTAGCACAACAAGCATCGCCCAATCTGCTGAGAAAGATCTAAAAGGTACTTCAACCAATTCAACGGGAGCACTAACACTAGAAAGCATTTTCAAAGACCCTTCCCTGTATCCAAAACCTGGAAACTTTGGCGAATTCGCACCCGACGGCAAGCACTTTATCGAATTAAAAATCGACGATAGCCCTCAACCATCGGATAAGAAAACATCAAATTCACCGATCGCTTGGTCGCTGATAAAAAAGGACATCGAAGGGAAATCCAATACCCCAATTATCCTTTTCGATGCGCGTTGGTTTGAGCAAGTACCACCCCAAGGAAGCTACGAAATCAGTAGCGATGAGAAGTTCATGGTGGTGCAGTATGAGATGCAACAGGTATATCGACATTCTTTCACAGCAAAATGCTATGTTGTTGATTTACAGAATCATAAAATCACCTACATACCCGAACGTATGCGTTACCCAACCCTTTCACCGGATAACAAACGCATCGCCTATGTGAAAAATAACAACGTTTTCATCTACGATTTACTTGCAGCCAAAGAGACACAAATTACAACCGACGGTGAGGAAAATAAAATCATCAATGGTGCCGTGGACTGGGTTTACGAAGAGGAATTCACAATGGACAATGGCATGCGCTGGTCGCCCAGTGGCGGATTTCTTGCATTCTATCACTTCGATGAAAGCAAGGTGAAGGAATTTTCGATGGATATGTTTAACAGCAAATCCTTGTATCCTTCGCAAACGCAATGGAAATATCCCAAAGCCGGGGAAGACAATGCCAAGGTGGATGTTCATATTTATTCCCTTAACGACCAGCAGACACGCATCGCAAAGACCAATAGCCAAAAAGACCAGTATTTGCCTCGTATCCAATGGACGCAAACGGATGCATTCCTGAGTATACAGCGATTGAACCGTTGGCAGAATCACTGGGAACTTTTGTTCTGCGACCCGATGAACGGAAATTGCGAATTGATTCTGGAGGAAGTGGATTCTGCGTATGTGGATATCACCGACAACCTAACTTTTATCCCTAAAACGTCACAGTTTATCTACAGCAGTGAGAAATCGGGATTTAACCATTTGTACTTGCACGATTACAGCGAATGCATCGAAAAAGGCAATGTATCGCCCAATTGTGCTGCAACCCAAAGATATTCCAAGGCCATCACCACAGGCAATTTCGATGTGATTCGATTCTTGGGCTACGTTGATGCCAACAAATGCGTAATCTATAGCAGCAGCGAGCAATCCATGATCGAGGATCACGTTTACAGCGTAGGACTTAATGGCAAAGGCAAAAAGCGACTCACCGAACCTGGGTTCAATTACAACGTAACCTTGGGTCCAAATGCCATTTACTATACCGAATCACGCAGTAACAACAGCAACTTGCCTATCGTAGAGCATCGCATCAAACGGATGGACGGAAAATGGAGCAAAGACGTGGAGCTAAACACCGCTTGGTCGGAGAAAATGAAATCGATGAATTTGGGTCAGGTTAAGTTCGATGATTATGCCACCGACACCAGCGTTAGCGGATATTGGAAAACAGAATTTTGGCACTTGGCAGCGCAAAACGGCTGGGATGCGAAAACTGCAATTGCGCAATACACCATTCATCAGCAGTTGCTCAACAAACAAATCACCTATACGATTTATCCTCCCAAATTTGATGCAACCAAGAAATACCCCGTTTTGATGTTTGTTTACGGTGGTCCTGGCAGCAATCAGGTGAGGAATCAGTTTGGAAGCCGGAACTTCTTTTATCATCAATATTTGGCCTCACAAGGGTATTTGATTTCTGTGGTCGACAATCGTGGGACGGGCAGAAAGGGTGCGATATTCAAAAAATCGACTTACTTAGAACTGGGATTATTGGAAAGCACGGATCACGCTTATGCCGCAAAACAAATGTCGACACTCCCCTACGTTGATGCGAGCAGAATCGGTATTTGGGGTTGGAGCTTCGGTGGATATATGAGCAGCAGCGCAATTACCAAACACAGCGATGTGTTCAAGGCCGCAGTGGCAGTAGCACCGGTTACGCATTGGAAATTTTACGATAATATTTACACTGAGCGATATTTGCGCAGACCCATCGACAATCCGTTGGGGTATGAAAACAACTCGCCTTTGAATTTTACGGACGGGATTAAAGGCAATTATTTGTTGGTTCATGGCACCGGTGACGACAATGTTCATTGGCAAAACTCTGCTGAAATGATCAATGCGATGATTAAATCTGGCGCCAAGTATGACAGTGAAGTTTATCCAAACCGAAATCATGGCATTGGTGATAGAGCTGCGAGTTTCCATTTGTATCGCAGGATGACAAATTTTATTTTGGAAAAATTATAACTGCTACTTTTCCTGTTGCGATTTTCGCGGATGTTCTGAACCGACCTTTGCAAACTCAAAAACGTTTAACCAATAAAATTGTTACACAATCATGAATCTAAACATTGGATCCCCAGCACCTAGCTTTTCCGCCAACAATCAAAACGGCGAGACTTTAACTTTAAGCAATTTCACAGGCCGAAAACTGGTATTGTATTTTTACCCGAAAGACGACACCCCCGGATGTACTGCGGAGGCATGCAGTCTGCGCGATAACTACCAAGATTTAATTTCACAAGGGTATGCCATTTTGGGTGTGAGTCCCGATACAGAAGCCAAACATCAAAAGTTTATTGCCAAATATAATTTGCCTTTCGATTTACTTGCAGACATCGACAATGCTGTTGCACTTGCATATGGCGTTTGGGTAGAAAAAAGCATGTACGGTAGAAAGTATATGGGAATCGCGAGGACAACATTTGTGATTGATGAGCAAGGGAACTTGGCTGAAATCATTGAGAAGGTGGACACAAAAAACCACGCAACTCAAATCACAAAGTAAATCTTCAAAAGGCGTTGAATCCGTTTTAGAACGGATTTGTTAATCCTATCGTATTTTTGCAGTTGTTCGCGGAGAATCAACTTCAACAATAAACCATGCATACTGAAAAAAAATCCATCGGAATCATAGGTAGCGGTAGCTGGGCTACTGCATTGATAAAAATGATTTCCGATGCGGGTCATACCGTGCATTGGTGGATTCGTAACCCGGAGAAGGCTAGCTACATTCAAACGCACTTACACAACCCGGATTATCTTAGCAGTGTAGAAATCCATGCAGACAAGGTAATTGTGAGCAATGATTTACAGCTTGTGCTCAACAGTTGTGGCGTTATCATTTTAGCTGTTCCATCGGCCTTCATTCATCAAAGTTTACATGGAGTAATTCTACCTACCGAGAATATCTATGTTTCGGCAATCAAAGGCATCGAGCCCAATACCAACTTGGTGATGGCTAAATACCTTGAAAAAAACCATGGAATCCATACAGACCAGGTAGCAATTATTACCGGTCCATGTCATGCCGAAGAAGTCGCCGCCGAAAAACTCTCCTATTTAACTGTTGCTGCAAACACGCTGGATGTCGCGCAGTTGGTTAAAGGATATCTTGAAGGCGAATTCATCCGAGTTTGGTGCAGCGATGATTTAATTGGCGCCGAATACTCTGCGGTAATGAAGAATATTTACGCCATTGGTGCAGGGATTGCTCATGGGTTGGGCTATGGCGACAACTTCTTGGCTTTGTATACAAGCTGCGCAATAAGGGAGATGAAGGTCTTTTTGCAGGCCATCGACCCATCGGACCGAGATGTGGATGAGGCAGCCTATTTAGGCGATTTATTGGTTACTTGTTATTCTCAGTTCAGCAGAAACAGAACTTTCGGCAATATGCTTGGCAAGGGTTATAGTGTAAAAGCCGCACAGTTGGAAATGAATATGGTTGCTGAGGGTTATTACGCTTCCAATTTGATTTACAACAAAAGCGCAAAGCGCGATTTGCAGTTGCCAATCGCCGACGCAGTTTACCGCGTGATTTATGAAAATGCGAATGCCAAGAAAACATTCAAAGTTCTGAGCGATCATAACTTGCATTGACCCGAAGTGCAAATGGCCTGATGTAGAATCCTAACTTCCGCTGGCCTATTTGTGGCTCAATTAAATTCATAATTCAAAACAAAAGGAGGATAAATTTGTACCTTTAACAATAACCATGGGATTTAAAATTTATACCAAAGCAGGCGATGATGGAAAAACCGGATTAATCGGTGGAGAACGAGTATCTAAACACCACATCCGCGTGGAGAGTTACGGTACAGTAGATGAACTAAACAGCCATATTGGTATGATTCGATGTCATGTCAAGGGAGAAAAAGAAGAAATCTTATTGGCCGAGGTACAAAACGACCTATTTACCATTGGTTCATTTTTGGCTTCCGCTGCCAGTTCTAACATTACCCTTCCCGAATTGGGCGAAGATAAAATTGGCCGTTTGGAATCTGAAATTGATCGTCTTACAGCTGTGCTACCAGAGTTAAAGAATTTCATACTACCCGGTGGCTCAATCCAAGGTGCACAAGCCCATGTGGCACGCTGCGTTTGCAGAAGAGCCGAACGGTTGGTGGTACAATTAAGTGATATTGAAGATGTTCCGGCATTTGTTGTAAAATACCTCAACCGATTGAGTGATTACCTCTTCACTCTGGCCCGATTCCTAGATCATCAGAATGGCGGAATTGAAATTATCTGGAAGTCGGAAAAATAAAATTTATCGTTTATTAAAATAAGTATCACCGCAAATTCATTTTTCAATATTACATTTGTTATAACAAATATCAACATGAGAAAAAATACTATACTTATCGGAATGGCTGCCATCGCATTGACATTGGGTTCTTGCGGCAGCAACGCATCAGAAGCATCTGGTGCTGATTCAGTTGCAACTGCAGATTCTAGTGCTAGCACCTACACTGTAGACGCAACGTCAAGCAACGTGGTTTGGTTCGGAACGCACGCAGTAGGAACAGGCGACCACAACGGCACCATCAACATCACAGAAGGTAGTTTGAGCATTGCAGGTGGAAACATCACAGCTGGTTCTTTCGTAATCGACATGGCCTCTATCAAGTGCACAGATTCATTGCCCGCGGAATACTTGACCAAATTGCACGGTCATTTCGCAGCAGAGGACTTCTTCAACACGGCAAAATTTGCAACGGCGAAGTTCGAAATCACAGCCTGTGAAGTAAAAGCAGAAGGTGATAACACGCATTTAATTAGCGGTAACCTTACTATCAAAGATTCTACAAAGAACATTTCTTTCCCGGCAAAAGTAGCCGTGGGAGAATCATTGACAGCGACGGGCACAGTTGTTATCAACCGTTTGGATTGGGGTATCAACTACGACAAAGAGAATATGACTTTGGCAGAAGCGGCTCAAAAGAAGTTAAAGAATGGTGTTGTGAGCAAAGACATCACTTTGACCATCAACTTGACTGCAAAAAAATAATTTAAACTTTTAAATCGGGGTAACCCGTCAAAAAGAAAAGGGAGCGCAAATGCGCTCCCTTTTCTTTTTATACTCTAGCCCATCATACAATTGTATTTTGGGGGTGTGGGATTTTACATGGATTTCATTTGGACATAATGGCCACTTCTACGAAGGGCAAAAAAATCCTTATGCCATTTTACGATTCCCCACCCAAACAAATCGGCGGTTCACATACTGAGAATCCGTGAAGGAAGCATTACCACTTGGATTGCCACCGGTCACGTGAAAATCACTAAAAGCAGCGTGTTGATTCACGAAGGCAGCACCAGAGAAATTGAAACTCACCGGCGTGAATACGGCATTCATAGCATCCTCAACTTCAACCATGAAATCGGTATCAGTACTATAGCAAGAGCAAGTAATGGCACCCAATTCCGCAGCACAATCCGCTGTGAGTTCCAAGCTTTGCGACGCACTTTGAGTCTTCACCACAAATACAATCGGGCCAAAACACTCATGCTTCCACGACTTTTTATCCGATGCATCCACCGCGATCACAGTTGGGGATGCCGTCCTTGCATCTGGAAACTCCAGATTCACAATATTCATCGACGACAAAGCAACAGATGAACCTGCTGCCGCCTCAACGGATTTTACTCGAGACGAAGTCACATCGTTTTGAATCGCACCCAAAGTCCCCGCTCCCATTTTTGGATTTTCTGCCAAACCTTTTACAGCATTTGCAATTCCCGCAACTACCTCGTCATAACTCAAATGTCCTTCAGCCGTTTTTATACCCTCAGCCGAAACAAAAATATTTTGTGGTGCCGTACACATCTGACCGCTATATAAGCTTGCCGCAAAAGCCAAATTACCAAACACCGCATTCGCATCAGATACACTATCCAAAATCACAGAGTTCACACCCGCTTTCTCAGTAAATACCGTTTTGCCTTCTAATGATTCTATGTAATCGCCAAAAGCCGACCCACCGGTATAATCAATCAACTTAACAGCAGAATCTTCTGCCAATTCCTTCGTGATTGGATGATCCAAGGTATCCACGCCCAATTGAACTACAGAAACTGGCAATCCCGCTGCTACGAGTGCTTTCTGCATTTCGGCGACAACAATCGCGATTGGCAACACACTCTTTGGATGCGGTTTAACAATACTCGCATTTCCCGTCATTAAGCTACCGAACAAACCCGGAACCGTATTCCAAGTAGGGAAAGTGGAACAACCTATCACCAATGCAACACCCTTAGGAATCGCCTTGTAATTCTTCTGCAACGTAAGATCAAACTTACCCATATTTTTCACCCAAGTAACATCGCTAGGGAAACGATTCAACTCGTGATAAGCCATCGACAAAACCTCTAGAGCCCTATCGTTCGCATGAGGTCCGCTCGCCTGAAAACTCATCATAAAACTCTGTCCTGTGGTATGCATCGTAGCGTAAGCGATTTCAAAAAACCTCAACGCCACACGATCTAAAGCATCCAATAGAACCGCAGCTCTAACATCAGCGGGCGTCTTTGACCAAACCTTCTGCGCCGATTTCGCATTGGCAATCAACACCTCCGGTGCAAACTTGGGATACTGAACACCTAAGCCCGTCATCATATAAGGACTTACCTCATCGCCAACCCAACCCTCGCTACCTTCTTGGAGCAACTCGGTAAAATTCTGGGTCAGTAGCGATTGAAACGCTGATAATCCTTGAGCCATTCCATCTTCGGCATACGCACGAGGTGATTCAGGCCAAGCGGCAAAATACGTTCTACTCTGTTGAGCCGCATACGCAGCTTCTAATCTTTCTTTCAATGAAGTATTCATAAATTATTCTATATCAATATGTAAACGATGAAACAATTAGCAATACGTCTTACTTTCGCTTTTTTGAAACGTAGTGCATCGTAAATTATTAGGCTTGTCCTGTAGGTCCACCAAAGCCAAATGGAACAGCGTGTGGAGGCAATCCGCTACCTTCTTCTAATGTAATTTCACCAAAATGATCCTCGTATTTACCCAAATTATCCCCCAAGGCCATTATCAATCGCTTGGCATGCTGAGGGGCTAAAATGATTCTACTTTTTACCTTTCCCTTGGGAATTCCTGGCATCATCCGAACAAAATCGATGATAAATTCAGTCTGAGAATGGGTAATGATGGCAAAATTGCTATAAATCCCTTCTGCAATCTCTTCTGTTAATTCGATATCCAAGCCGGGCTGTTGATCTTGATTTTCTTCCATAGGTACCTACAAAATTAATCGCTCAAAGTCATTTTCGCACCACCTTAAACGATTTAGAATTAAATTCGTCTTTTCAAGGAAATTCCGCAAAAGAAACACCACTAAAAACCGCGTAAAATCACTCACGAATCGATACTACTATTTCACGCAAATTACCGTAATCTCAACCAAGGCATCCTTGGGCAGACGACTGACTTGCACTGTTTCGCGGGCTGGGTACTTCCCTTCGGCAAAATGACTTCCGTAGATAGCGTTTACCTTTGGGAAATCGTTCATATCCTTTAAAAAAATCGACGATTTTACAACGTTATCCCAAGTAAGACCTGAGGCAGTTAGCAACGCTTCGATATTCTGCATCACTCGTTTTGATTGCATATCCACATCAGTTTCACTATCAAAATTGCCTGTTTTTGGATCTAATCCGATTTGACCGGAAAAATAATAGGTATCGCCCACTCGAACGGCCTGACTGTATGGACCAATGGGTTTGGGTGCATTTTCGGTGTAAATGATTTCTCGCATGTTATTAAGGTTTGATGTAATTTTGTGACTGCATGAAAATAGGAATATTGGCAAGCCCAGCCAAACGAAACGCATGGGAGAACAAAGAAACCCCTTCATCGACCTATTCATGGGTGCAAGATAATGAAGGCCATGAACATTACGATGTGTTTTTGGATTTGGATTTTGACGACAACTCCTATCGATTGCAGGATTATCTAACGAACACGCACACCACCTTTATTTTGGGCGCTGTAAAATGCACTTTGGAGTCCGCTGCAGTTGGCCTGAACATTCCTCATGACTGGAAAGGCATCGGCATTAATGCACTACCAACATTTTTGGAGCGAAATACCTTAGAGTGCACCAATCCCTATAAATTGGCAGGAAAATCATTGAAAGAACTCGCCGATTTATTGGGCTATCCTAACATCGAAGTGGTGGGAAGTCGCGTTGGTCTCATTACCCCCCGCGTAATTTGCATGATCATCAACGAAGCCTATTACACGGTGCAAGAAGGCACAGCAAATCGGGAAGATATTAACCAAGCGATGCGATTGGGCACCAACTACCCTAAAGGACCTTTTGAATGGTGCGATGCGATGGGTCTGCAAAACGTGTACGAAGTCCTTGAGGCGATGTACAACGACACAAAAGATGAGCGATACAAAATCTGCAGCTTATTAAAGCAGGAGTATTTGCTTGGCAAATAACTTGGATTAGAATTCCCTTATTCCTTATTGAATTTCGACAAATTATCGGAGTGATTTAATTCTTCACTCGGGTATGAATTACAATTTAAAATCAAAAAGAGAGGGCCGCCCATTGGGCGGCCCTCTCTTTTTGATTCTTTATTTAACAGTGAGCGATATCTCTACCCCACCCTGTTTACGCTTAAGATTACTTTTGAACTGTAATCTTGCGAGTTACTTGCTTGTTGCCCGACATAACTTGTACCAAGTATACGCCGTTGCTCATGTCGCCAGTGTTCAATGTCATCACACCCTCGTTGGCAGTTGTCGTAGTACTTACCATCTTACCTTCGATTGTCATTACTGTTACTGTGATGTTTGCTCCAAAGCTTTCGCTTGTTGCTACCTTGATGTCACCTGCTGTTGGGTTTGGATATACCGCAACACCAACTTCTTGCAAGTCTTTCACTGCTGCAC
>JBEGUW010000156.1:0-14431 GCA_041178665.1 Bacteroidota bacterium | reverse complement strand
CGATGTCATTCCTTACTGCTTAAAAGCCACACTTGAGGATGATCCAAAGACCAATCCACTTTTACATGTTCTCCAGTACTTCTAGAGTCGACCACAAACCCCGTATAATTCGGAGAAATGGGCAATTCCCGTTGGAAACGTCGATCTACTAGGACCAATAATTCCACTTGCTTTGGTCTGCCAAAACTCATTAAGGCATCAATCGATGCGCGTACGCTTCTACCGGTATATAAGACATCATCCACCAAAATAATATTGAGGCTTTCGGTAGAGAAATTGATATTCGATTTCTTGGGCATAAAGATTTCACCCCGCCCGATATCGTCCCTAAAAAAGGTATGATCGAGTTCGCCATATTTTAAGTTGGTTTCGGGTTGAAGTTCGGTGATTGCCTCTACCAATCGCTTCGACAATTGAATTCCCCTCGGTTGTAGTCCGATGATGGCGGTGTTAGAAAAATCACCATGTAATTCTATCAACTGCAACGCAAACCTTCTAATAATCAGGTTTAATTTGTTTTGGCTGATGAGCAATTTAGGCTGACTCATTGGATAACAAAATTACGGTTTCAAACTCTTCTTTGGTGATTGAGATGACAGATAATCTCGGTTGCTTGATTAATCCGATGTTTGAAAGCCTTGGATCTGATTTTAAAACAGACAACGACACAGGATTTTTGAGGGGATGAACGGGCTTAACATCAACAACTACCCAAGCAGTTTCGGTGGTTGTAGGATCTTGGTAATGGGTTTTAACGACTTCTGCCACACCTACTACCTCTTTGCCTTCATTGCTGTGATAGAATAAACACAAATCACCCAATTCCATGCCTTTAAGATTATTCCTAGCCTGATAATTACGCACACCATCCCAAAATGTGTTTCCGTCTTTCATGAACTTATCCCAACTGTATTTGAAGGGCTCCGATTTGATTAACCAAAAGTTCATACAGGCAAAATAATATCAATTTCTACAAAGTCCAAACAAATCGGAGTCAGATAGAATCACCAATTTATTGACAATTTGAACGCTGATGAAAATAATGACAAAAAAAGTTGGATAAACTTGACAATATCAATTTTATGTTGTTCATTTACCAAGCACAAAGTTGTCAATTTTTTTAACAATGTATCTCAAAGAAAACCTCAAATTATTACGCAAACGCCGCAAACGGAGTCAGGAAGATGTCGCCAAGAGCCTATTACTCACTCGTTCCGCATATAACAGCTATGAAAACGGCGTTGCCGAGCCTGGCATTCAAATTTTGATTCGTTTGTCGGAGTTTTTCCAAATCAACATAGACAAATTGATACGCATCGATTTAAACTTGGTTGGTGAAATGCAACTTTCACAATTGGAAAAAGGGTTCGACTTAGATTTGTCTGGTACGCGATTGCGTGTTTTGGCCACAACGGTCAATTCGGACAACGAAGAAAATATCGAATTGGTTCCGGTGAAAGCCAAGGCGGGATATGCCACGGGTTATGCGGACCCAGATTATATCAAAACCCTACCCGCTTTTAATCTTCCATTTTTATCGGCAAATCGCAAATACAGAAGTTTTCCCATTTCAGGTGATAGCATGCCACCGGTATCTGATGGTGCTTTTGTGACAGGTGAATACATCCAAGATTGGAATATGGTTAGGAATGGCCACCCTTATATCGTTGTTACACAAGATGATGGAATCGTATTCAAGGTATTATACAATCGCGTAGAAGAGGATGGCACCTTTTTGTTATGCAGTACAAATCCGGGATATGCACCTTACACAGTTAAAGTGAGTGAAATATTGGAGGTTTGGAAATTTGTCAACTATATCAATCCAAAATTTGAGGAGCCCAAAGCAACAGAATCAGACGATATTGGTCCTGCAATTCGAATGATTCAGCGAGAAATTGGGTTGATCAAAGACAAGGTGAAGAACATCGAGGAAAAGATATAATCGTTTCTTTCATGAATTTAGGCATTGAGAATGCCTCAGTTTGAATGGATTGTTTTATTTTCGCGAACACTTTATTCAGCGTAAATGAAATTCAGTAAAAAAGTATACCTTGAGTGGTACAGAAGCATCCTATTGCAACGTCGTTTTGAAGAGAAGGCTGCTCAATTGTATGGACAGCAAAAAATCAAAGGTTTTTGTCATTTATATATAGGTCAGGAAGCCATCACGGCGGGTATGATGTCGGCCATCAAAAAAGGCGACAAAGTAATTACTGCGTATCGTGACCACGGCCATGCTTTGGCAATGGGCGTTCCTGCAAATGCAGTTATGGCAGAATTGTTTGGCAAGGAAACTGGATGTACTGGCGGTAAAGGTGGAAGCATGCATATGTTCTCAAAGGAGCACAATTTTGTAGGCGGACATGGTATTGTTGGGGCTCAAATCCCAATGGGAGCCGGCTTGGCATTTGCTGAACAATATAAAAACACTGGAAATGTCAGTTTGACATTCTTTGGAGATGGAGCAGCCCGTCAGGGCGCCCTTCACGAGGCTTTTAATATGGCTATGTTGTGGAAGTTACCCGCGGTATTTATCTGTGAGAACAACCAATATGCTATGGGAACTAGTGTAGAGCGTACAACAAACCTATTGGATATTTACAAGATCGGATTGGGTTTTGATATGCCAAGTTTCCAGGTTGATGGGATGAAATGTGAAACGGTGCATGAAGCCATTGCGGATGCCTGCGAGCATGCACGTACAGGGAAAGGCCCCGTTTTTCTTGAAATCAAAACGTATCGCTATCGCGGACATAGTATGAGTGACCCTGCTAGTTATCGTTCTAAAGAAGAAGTGGCGGATTACAAGACCAAAGATCCATTGGAGACTACCAAAGAGACCATCCTAAAGAAGAAGTTTGCTTCTGAGAAAGAATTGGATGCGATGGAAGATGACATCATGACACTTGTAAATGCGAGTGTTGAATTTGCAGAGAACTCTGATTATCCAGATGCTTCTGAACTGTTTACCGATGTTTATATCGAAAACGATTACCCATATATTACCGACTAAAATTTAAATTTCTTATATTCGCGCCCTCTTTTAACCATTATGAACATCAAAGAAAGCTATCAACTACTACAAGCCAGAATTAAAAACTTCTACGAAGTGAATAAGAAACATGTTCAAATCGTAGGTATTGCAACCTTGGCGATTGTAGGTGGCATGATATATTGGTTCAACTTTTACATGCCTTCTCAAGAAAAAGAAGCGTCAGTAAAATTTGCCAAAATGTACCACTTCTTCAAAACTGACTCATTCGATATCGTATTAAAAGGTGACAAGAAGAACAAAATCACTTCTGCCGTTGACATCGCCGATGATTATGGTTTCACTAAGAAAGGCAAAGAAGCAGCATTGGTTGCCGGTTTGTCGTACTTGAAGAAAGCTGAATACAAAAAAGGATTAGACTATTTGGATAAATTCAGTGCAAACGATGCATTGTTAGGCCCTTCCATCATCGCAGCAAAAGCAGCTTGTAAAAGTGGCTTAGGCGAATTGGAAAAAGCTGCCAGCTTATATGAGAAAGCCGCTCGTTTGGGCGATAACGAATACACCAGTATTTACTTTCAAAAAGCCGGAGTACATTACGAATTGTCAAAAAACTACAGTGCTGCATTGGCTTGTTACGAAGAACTCGACAACAAGTATGGTACTACTAGAGAAGGGCAAGACGCTGAGAAGTACATCTATCGCCTCAAGGGCTTGATGGGTGAATTGAACAAATAAACACGCAGGTGGCAACAGCGATTTCTTCTTCTCCCTCACCTACTTTTTCCTACAACAAAAAACACTACCAAATTGGTGTAGTGACAGCTGTATGGAATCAGCATATTACTTCCGTATTGAGGGATGGTGCCGTTGAAACATTAAATCATCACAAAACTTTTCAGTCTATCTCTATCATTGAGGCTACCGTGCCGGGCGCATTTGAAATCCCTACTGCGGCTCAATGGTTATTCGATAAAGGTTGCGACGCTGTAATTACTTTGGGTTGTGTAATCAAAGGCGATACACCCCATTTTGATTATGTCTGTGAGTCTGTTACTCGTGGCGTTGGAGAATTGTCATTAAAGACCAATAAACCTTGCATTTTTGGTATTATCACAACCAACAACGAAGAGCAAGCCTTGGAACGTGCCGGTGGCAAACTAGGCAACAAGGGTTCAGAAGCCGCGGAAGCCGCTTTGTGGATGCTATTTACGAAAGAATTTATCGATCAACAATAATTTACCCTATTTCAACACTTATTTATCATGTCAGACGAATTAGAAAAGGCAGCTGAAAGCTACGCGGAACAATTAACTGTAGCCGAACAAATGATTGAACTCAATACTGAGGAAATTTCATTGGAATTACAGTATTCAACCCTTAGCAAAGAAGAATTGCTCGCAGCAGCCGAGGAATTGGTTCATGCAACCGATGTGAAGAAAGCCTACAATCAATTGCAGGCGATTCGCAATGCACTGGACGATCTGTTAGATCAAGAAAGACCGGGTATGATTCGAACTTGGGTTGAAGCTGGAAATGATCCTAGGGATTTTGTTGCACCTGCCGACAATACAAAGCAATCCATTCAGCAAATCATTACCGCTTTCAAGAAAAGACGTGAGGATGAGCGCAAGCGCGCTGAAGAGGAAAAGTTGCATAACCTAAAACAAAAGCAACTGATTCTGGATAAAATCAAAGCGTTGGTAGATTCTGAAGAGAACGATCAAAGTTTGAATGCGCTCCGTGAGTACATGCGACAGTGGAAGGAAGTAAGACAAATCCCAAAGGAATATCAAGACGAATTATACGCGGCTTACAAATTTCAAGTCGACAAGTTTTACAACCAACTTTCAGTTTTCAACGAGTTGAAAGAATTGGATAAGGATAAGAACTTGGAGTTAAAAATCGATTTGATCAAGCGTGCCGAGCAATTGAAAGACGAGCCCAACATCAGAAAGGCTTTACTTCAATTGAATAAATACCACGATGATTGGAAAAACACTGGCCCGGTAAGAGCTGAAATTTCAGAAGATATTTGGAAACGCTTTAAAGCAGCTTCCGACATCGTAATTGATGCGAAGAAAGCCGAACAAGCAACCATCGATGCTGAAAGACAGCAGAACTTAGATAAGAAAATTGTGCTTATCGAACGCGCTGAAACCAGTATCGCTGTCGTACCAACTCAACCCAAAGAATGGGCAAAAATTGGCAAAGAGCTTGATGAATTGATGGCTGAATGGAAGAAGATTGGCCCCGTCCCTACGGATAAAAACGAAGAGATTTGGACAAAATTCAAAGCCATTCGCAACCAATATTATGGAGAACGAAAGCACTTCTTTAAAGATTTGAATTCTAGTAAGAAAGACAATCTCACCAAAAAAGAAGCCTTGTGCGACAAAGCGGAATCTCTAAAGGACTCCAATGAATTCATGAAGACTTCGGATGCGCTTGCAAAACTTCAGGTTGAATGGAAAACCGTTGGTCCAGTTCCAGAAGATCAAAACGACTTGGTTTGGAAAAGATTCAGAACCGCATTTGATCACTTTTATGCTAGAAAAAATGAATGGTTCAAACAGCGTAAACAAGAAGAAAGCGGCGCAATCGTTAAGAAGAAAGAAGTAATTTTAGGTCTTGAAGCACTGAAATCGAACGAAACAATCGACCACCAGACCCTTTTCAACGAGCTAAAAGTTTGGCAGAAGCAATGGAATGATGCCGGTTTTATCTCCGGGAAGTCCTACCAACAAATGAATAAAACGTATCAGGCCTTGGCCGATGAGATTTTCAATAGATATCGTTCAGCGAGCAACAACCAGCGCAATTCCAATCAGAAGGAGCACTTCAGTAATTTGGCGACAAGTACTGATGGGCAGAAACGCTTGCAATTAGAAGAACGTAAAATCAAAGAGAAGATCACCAAATTCAAGGATGAAATTGCGACGATGGAAAACAACAAGAGTTTCTTTAAGCACAGCAAAAATGCTGGCGCTTTCGTGAAACAGTTTGATGACAATATCGCAAAAGCCACTGAGCAAATTGCAAAAGCCGAACAAGAACTAAAGTTACTGAAAAGTGTAAAATCATGAACCTAAATGGGTTATTTGGTTGGCTTGACTATTTAATTTATTTGGTCCAATCTAGTAACCGTCATGGCGTACACTCCCCTTTTGTTTATGATTTTGCCGATAAAGTTCTTTATCGACAAGTTGCCAATTCCTATGAACCCGCTGCTGAGTTGTGCAGAAAACGGATGTTACAATCCGATGCTAAAATATTATTGCACAGTGAATTAAAAGAAATTTCGTTAAGCGATGTGGCTAACAATCGCATTTCATTAGCCAAATACTACCGACTTCTTTTCCGATGGATTCAATACAAACAGTTAGGGGGCAACATCATCGAAATTGGAAGTTCATTGGGTGTTTTGCCTTTATATCTGCAACGGGGAAATATTCATTACGAACACGAATTGATACAACGATTTTTCAGCTATGATCGATCAAAAAAAATCAATGAAATTACTCAATTCAATTTGAGAAGTTACGACAATAACGAACTCGTCATTTCTCATCCTTTTGCCGAAATAGCAGATATCACCAAGCATTTCAATCACCACAGCCTGCCAAACTCACCCATCAGCTTGTTGGTTATCAATGAAAAGTTAAGTAATCCTGAGTTTTGGTCGTTGCTAGACTTTGCCTCTATCCGATTGGAACCAAACGGATGTATTGTGATATTTGGCATCAATAACAGCGTTGAGTCTCAGCTGAGATGGAAACAACTGGAAAACGACGATAATTTCAGGGTAACAATCGATTTGTTTGGTATGGGCCTCGTTTTTGCTAGAAAAGAACAAATAAAAGAAGCATTTTTGTTACGATATTAATGAATACAGAATCAGTTTACACGCACAAGGTAAGGGTTAGATACGCAGAATGCGACAAAATGGGATTTGTTCATCATTCCAACTGGGCCTTATATTTTGAGGAGGCGAGAACCGAGCAAATGCGTGCAAAGGGCATCACTTACAAGGACATGGAAGACGATGGGCTCATTATGCCTGTCAAATCGATGAATATCGACTTTAAGAGAGCCGGCAGATACGATGACTTATTGAGTATTGAAATTTGGATTGAGGGTATCCCTGAAATACGCTGTACATTTATGTATAAGACTTATAATCAAAACGGTGAATTACTAAATACCGCTTCGATGGTTATGTTTTATGCCAGAAAATCCGATCTTCGTCCAATCAAAATCCCAAGTATCATTTCAGAGAAGTACGGGTTTTAAGGGCTAATTCAAAACATGGGATTCTACAAATCGATAAAGGACAAAATTCAGCATACCGCAGATGAGGTAGAGGAACATTTGTCTTCAAACGATCAAAGACCCAAAGACAACCAAGGCCCCACCCACCCGTTGATGCTCTATTTGCAAAACAAACGATTGGCGGCATTTCAAGGGGAGAGTTTATATAATGTAGGTAAGTATTTTTTCCGGTCGATGTTCATGGAGAATCTCAATACGCGTGCTTCAAGTTTGAGTTTCAATTTCTTCCTAGCACTTTTCCCAGCGATCATCTTCTTGCTTACACTGATTGGATATCTACCATTGAACGGCTTGAAAACTCAGTTCATTCAGGAGCTATCACTAATTTTACCCAAACAAACCTTCAAAGAAATCCAGGGAACGATTCTGGAAATTTTGCATAAACAGAATACGGGTTTACTTTCTTTTGGATTTTTTACTACCATTTACTTTTCTTCCAACGCCTTCCATTTGTTGATCAATTCTTTCAACCGCCGTCTGCCATTTGGTAAAAAGAAAAACTGGTTTCAGATTCGATTAAAGGCCATATTTATGACATTTTGGATTAGCGTGATTGTAATTGTTACCTTATTGATTCTCACATATGCCTACCAAAGTGTGCATTACATTGTCTCTCACGATTGGCCATTGGCTGGTGTTTATGAGTTCTTCATTTTATTGCTAGAGTATTTTGTTTTGGCAGCGCTCATTCTGATTGCCACATCTAGTATTTACTTTTTTGGTCCATCCAATATTAAGCGATGGAAATTCCTTAGCGCTGGAAGTGTAATGGCCTCGGTACTGTCTGCCATATCCACGGTTTCCTTTGGGTTGTACGTCAACAATTTCAACACATACAACAAAGTATACGGATCCATCGGGGCAATCATTGCACTGATGATATTGATTTATATCAACGTCCTTACGATCATCGTTGGGTTTGAATTGAATGTGAGTATCGAAAAGGCCATTGCGCAGCGTGATAGACATGCAAATGCTCTTAACGGGGGATTGTAATCCTATCCAATAAAAATCTTCTCCACGAAATTTGGGCCTAGCCTTTCGTTAATATTCAATCTCAATTGCTCCCTCTGCATAAACATTTCATTTTTTAAGGGTGCTTGATCAAAACTCACGTATAGCGTCTTTCCGCGCATTTCAATTTTACTGGTGTGTTTTGCAATCAATGGACCTACGATTTCGCCCCATAACTTAACCAACTCGATTTCGTCCATTTTCTGGGTGATGCGATATTTATCGTACAACCGCTTAATTACATCAGTTAAGGCCTTTTCCTTTTTCTCGAGTACGTCTTTTCTAGGCAGATCAATCATGGTGATATGATGTAAAATTACGAAAAAAATGGGGTCCTAAATGTTCAAATTTTAGCCAATTTGCTCTTCCTGTAACCGTAAGAGAAATACACGACGAGCCCAATACCAAACCAACCAAAAAACCAATACCAATTATTGGCTTCCATGCCTGTGAGTAAATAGGCACAAATCGACAAGCCGAGCAAGGGAATTAGGGACCAACTACGGACAAAACTCATTACAGACAAACCCAATAGTAGTATCCAATACAATCGATGGGCGACAACAAACATTGTACTCCAATCTTTCCATTGAAACAATTGATCAAAATAACTCGGAAAATTATATCGCACTAAGACGATTGAAGCAATAATTATAATAGAATACAGATATTTCCCATCAATATATGGCATCACAAAACCCTTGCCTTCACCTTCTTTTCTTGGTGGCAACAGCAACACTCCGCCACATACCAAAACGAAAGCAAAAATGGTTCCAATGCTAGTAAAATCGAGGACAAAACCTTCGTTGGTAAAAAGGATTGGAACACCCACCATCAATCCCGTAATTATAGTTGCGAAAGATGGCGAACTAAATTTTGGATGAACGCGAGAAAACGC
This sequence comes from Bacteroidota bacterium, assembly GCA_041178665.1. Classification (GTDB taxonomy): domain Bacteria; phylum Bacteroidota; class Bacteroidia; order NS11-12g; family UBA955; genus UBA955. Next base: position 5,192 of record JBEGUW010000156.1, on the reverse strand, counting down.
TGGCGGAAGCAATCCATCCCTACTCATACTTAACCAAATTCGGGGCTGACCCATTTGAAAAACCAACAGGACACTCGCCATCGCGACAACGGCCACAATGGAAACAATGTATTCCAACCAATCGATACCACGGGCTCCAAGTACATATGCAAGCGGATCACCCACGCCTAGCGTATCGTATGGAACCATCCCTGTCAATACGAGTGTGATGAAAATGTACAACACCGTGCAAATCAGCAAGGAATAGAACATACCGCGAGGTAAATCTCGTTGGGGATTTTTTGACTCCTCGGCCAATGTACTTACCGCATCAAAGCCGATATATGTAAAGAACAACGCTGAAACACCTTGCATCACTCCTTCAAACCCATTAGGCATAAAGGGGGTATAATTCTTTACATCGATATAGCCAATACCCACAACAATAACCAATAAAATGGCAACCAGTTTAAGTATGACCATCAAATTGGAAGCGTTTCGAGACTCTTTAATTCCGCGGTAAACCAACATCGTAATTAAGACATTGATTAACAGCGCCGGTGCATCAAAAACAAGATGTAAACCCAATACTTGCGGCGCATTGACGAAAGCGTTGAAAGCGTCATTATCGGCCTGTGAATAGCTACTCAAATTGGCGGATTTCCAAAGTTCTCCAAATTCGCCGCCGGAAATAGCCCCTTGCATCTTGGACATTACGGTTTGATACATTTCATGGGCTGTTGAATAATCCGTCACCATCCAACGAGGGAGAATCCATCCCAGTTGATCTAGAAGATGAACGACATAGCCAGACCATGAAAAGGCGACATAAATGTTACCGATGGCATATTCCATAATCAATGCCCAACCAATGATCCAAGCGAATAACTCGCCGAACGAAGCGTAAGCATAAGTATACGCACTTCCAGAAACTGGGATTCTAGATGCAAATTCGGCGTAACACAAAGCCGCAAAAGCGCAAGCCACTCCGCAAATAATAATCAAATAAACGGAAGCCGGTCCGCCTTTCGCGCAGGCATCTCCGATGGAACTAAAAATTCCCGCACCAATGATCGCCGCAATGCCAAAAAAGGTCAAATCCCTGACCCCTAGCACGCGTTTTAACGATGCATCCCCTTGACTTACAGGGAAATCCGTCTTAACCCGAAATAAATTACGCCAACTCATGGATAGTTCTACGATAATACAACCAAAAGTGCTAAAGATTGGAAAATTATCTAACTTTGTATTCATGCGAATTTTTCAAGCAATTCTGATGAGTATTTTGGTAATCTTCTCCAGTGGAGGTGCCCAAATGGCTTTTCATATTTGCGAGCAGGATGGACAGCATTGGATATTTGAAAACTGCGATGAGTTGTCGTTACTGAATTCCTCTGACGATGCAAAGGATGATTGCTGCAGCAAGATGGATAAATCTGTTTCTATGGAAAATCCTGTTAAATGTGCTGACAACCAAAATGTTAGCGAAGAACATTGCTGTAAGGATGGCTATTTTTTCTCCTTATCACCCTACCCATCTGTATTTACGAAATTCACTTTAGCAATCCCCCAATTTCAAATCCTACCAACAATCTCTAATCACTCTTCAATTTGTGTTTCCCCTGATTTAAGTCGTACTTCTCAAATCATTCATGAAAAACCGCCATCCAGGCTATCTGATTTGTATTTGTATGATATTAAATGCGTTTGGTTGATTTAGGTCGGTTCGATATTTTCGAAGTCACTATTATCAATTTATCATTTCAACCAAAACAAACATGAAAACAAAACAAATTTTAAATACCCTTTTTGCCATCATCGGCATTATATCAGTCGCATTTACTTTACCAAGCAGCAAAAACATTGCTCCCAAGCCCATCAAAAAAACGATGATTTCTTTTGAGGTTCAAGGCAATTGTGCGGAATGTAAAGAACGAATCGAAACCGCTTTGGATAAAAAAGGCATCTATAAGGCCATTTATAATATTGAAAGCAGTATGGTTACTATTACTTACGACCCAACCAAATTGCAAGAAATTCAATTGCACAACATGATTGCCATGGTGGGTCACGATACCGACAAAGTGAAGGCCAGCAATGTGGTTTATCAGAGCTTGCCGGATTGTTGTAAATATCGCAAAGACGACGACGAATGGGGACCAGGAAAACACTAATTCTGTTTTTTTGCCTTGTTAACGCCATAAACCTTTTCTCCCAAAACACGCCAACATCGAGTAGCGCGTTGGATACGATTCCGAAAAAATCGGATAGTATTGCTACCGTTGAGATTCGTACGGAGAGGGGCTCGTATTTCAATGGAAAAGGCGTTGGATTGCAAGAAATTCTCACTGAATCGGAATTCAAAAAAGCCGCTTGTTGTACCCTATCAGAGAGCTTTGAACTCAGCAATACCGTTGAAGTTAGCAATGCAGATGGCGTTTCTGGTATTAAGCAAGTTGAAATGCTGGGACTCAGCGGAAAGTACGTCTTGATGAGCCGGGAAAATATACCAAGTATCAATGGCTTGGCAACACTGAATGGACTTTCCAACATCCCAGGACCTATGGTTTCAGCAGTTCAATTGGCCAAGGGTGCGGGTTCGGCAACGCTGGGCTATGATGGCTTAACAGGGGGATTGAATTATCAGTTAAAGGCTGGCATGAAAGATCCGAAGTTGTTTGTCAACTTGTATTCTAACCAACAAGCCCGCAGCGAGATTAACGTGATAAGCAAGTCGGTTATCGCCAACCGTGCAATCAATCATTTGTATTTGCATTCTGGAGGTCAATACGCAACTACCGACATGGGCAACGATAAAATGGCCGACATGCCTCTTTCACAGAGATATTTCATCGCCAATCATTTTCAGATTCCTGGAAAAAAGGTAGAGATGCAAGGTGGTGCTTTGGCCTATTCGGATATCAAACGTGGTGGCACGCTCAAATCTGGTAGTAAAAGCGAGATCAGTATAGACAAAAACGATTTTCAGTTTGATTTTCTTGATCAGCACGCAGAGGCTTATTCAAAAATCGGGGTGTTTTTAAATCAGAGCGGAAGCACGAGCCTAGGGAATATTATCGACGTATCTAGGCATCGAACAGCGTCCCTACTCAATTCGACGCTCAATCGGAAATATGAAGCCGTAGAAGACCGATTTTATTACAGTGGTGTATTCCAAAAAGAGAGTCTCACGCACAACCGAATGAATTTGGGAATGACACTTTCGGCGAATCATTTGGATGAAAATCTAACGAATGAACGCGGTGATTCCTTTCGATTAAACGGTTGGCAGAATTCGGCTGGGGTGTTTGGTGAATATACGATTGAAGGCAGTAAACTATCAGCGGTGATTGGCATGCGCGCCGATTATCACAACATTTACAAGGCTTTTCTCACGCCACGATTGCATGCGAAATATCAAATCAACAAAACCAATCGCATCAACATTCAAGGGGGGATGGCCCGAAGAAGTAGTTATTTCATCGCGGAGAACTTGCCCTTGTTGATAAACGGGAGGACAATCATCTTAGATTCCGCATCGCTCATTAATAATCAATGGCTGCCGCAAGAAAGGGCGTGGAATTACGGCATCAGCTATATGAAAAATTTCATGCTGTTTGATTACCCTGCAACCTTGGTGATGGATTATTTTGAAACCAAGTTCTTGAGTCAGGTATTGGTAGATAGGGATCAAAATGCAACGGAAGTGTACATCAATTCTGTTCATGGAAAAGAAGCAGGGAAAACGCGTATCGCCCAGGTGGATTTAAACGGTTATTTGCATCGAAGATTGAGCTTTAAGGTAAGTTATCGCTGGATCAACAGCCAGCAATGGTTGAATTATCAATTTCAGCAGCAACCCTTGCAGTCTATTCACAGAGCCATTGGAACCCTACAATATCAAACCAGGAACAAATGGTATATTGATGCGGTAGGTCAATTCAATAGCCGCAAACGACTTCCCTATTACTCGAGTATCAGCCATCCGCAGCACCCAGGATATAGCCCCCATTATTGGATTGTTAACTTACAAGTCCGAAAGGTAATTTCTCAGCAATTCGAGTTCTACTTTGGTGGTGAAAACTTGGCGAATGTATCTCAGCACCATCCAATTATGAACTGGCAAAATCCTGCTGGGAACGACTTTGATGCGGGTTATGCTTGGGGTCCAACGAATGGAAGAACCGTTTACGCTGGTCTGCGATGGAGTATTTTTTGATGATTCTTTAGTTCGATACCTATTCGGCTGAGTCGCTTGGTCTGATGCCTATTCCGACGAGTCCTTCGGTCGGTTAATAATGTACTGAGCAACTGCATTATAGGCACTTAGCATATCGGGCTGATTTTCCAACATTGAACGATGATGTTCTATGGTGGCTAGATCGGCCCGCGAAGCGGGCCCAGTCAATAATTCCCATGGCTTGCCCTGACCAAAATTCTCCGCAGTTTTTGTCAATATGGGTAAAACCCAATCCGGATTCAATCCTTGAACATCCAATAAATCCTTTGCAATTCCAGCCATCGCCATCGTGTAATTATTGGCAAAAACACCTGCCAAATGCAAATAAGCCCTTTGCCCAGAATTCAATCTCTCAATCGATATCACACCCATCTCCTTGGCGATTGCTGTCAGCATAGCCTCAACACCCTCGTCAGATCCCTCAATAAAAACAGGGACTCTCTGCCAATCTTCCTCACCCTGACCAACAAAGCTCTGAAGTGGGTAAAATACACCTGAATGCGCGTTTTTCAACTCCACCATCGATGTAGCACCGGAACAATGAACCAATGTAACTCCCGCTAAATCGCAACTTTGGAGTATATTTTCTATTTCACGATCAACAACCGATACGAACACCAAATCGCCTGGTAAAAAGAAATTTTGTGGCGCTGCTAAAACTTCCTCCGCCGACCACAATGCACCTTCACCCGAAAGAAGCGACTCAGCAGTTCTTTGATTCGATGCTTCCCTGCCAACAACAACGTTTACACCAATGGAAGAATGCCTTAAACCCTCATATAGCGCCCTGCCTACTTTGCCTAAGCCCCATATGATGATACGGCGGGTCATACCATCAGCTTTTTTTGCTTATCAATACGATTCAACACCGAAATAACAAATCCTATCACCATGATGATCGTTCCAGCCCATACCAAATTAATCCATGGGAACGCAATCACTTGTATAACGATATAATCCCAAACTGGGGTCT
>JBEGUW010000155.1:0-26290 GCA_041178665.1 Bacteroidota bacterium | reverse complement strand
GCTCACCCCACCGGAACTAGTCTTTGCCAGAACCTTTTCCGCCCCAGCATCGCTGCCAAAAAAGTATAAGGCCAAAGGTTTTTCATGCGCATTGACATCTGCAATCACTTCCTCCAGCGTTTCGTAAGTCCGCAAAGGCAAAATCGGACCAAAAACCTCCTCACACATCACAGGAGAACTCCACCCATCCACCGCTACCAATGTCGGTTCGATATACTTCTTATCACGATCCATACCACCGCCAAAAACCACCTCAGCGCCTTTCAAATAAGCACTTACCCGATCGAACGAACGTTCATTAACCATTCTTCCAAAATCCGGACTTTGCGCGATATCTCTGCCGTACATCTGCTCTAGCGCCACCTTTGCCGCATCGATAAATGACTGCTTTTCGCTATGATGCACCCAAACATAATCCGGCGCGATACAAGTTTGACCTGCATTTACTGTTTTACCCCAAATCACTCGCTTCGCCGCGGCCTGCATGTTGCAACCCTTTTCTATAATGGCAGGACTCTTCCCGCCCAACTCCAATGTCACCGGAATCAATTTCTCCGCTGCTGCCTTCGCCACAATCTTACCCAAAAACGGTCCGCCCGTAAAAAAGATATAATCCCACTGCTGCTGCAACAACCACTGATTCTCTTCGATGCTGCCTTGCGCCACAAATACCTCTTCGTTTGTAAATGCCTCAGCGACAACTTTTCCGATTACTTCGGCCACATGGGGCACTTCCGGCGATGGTCTCAAAATCGCTCTATTTCCCGCCGATAACGCTCCAATCAAAGGATTCATTAACAACTGAAAAGGATAATTCCATGGCGCCATAATCAACACCTGTCCAAACGGCTCCGGTATCACCTTACTGCTCGATGGCAACAAAAAATAAGGCGTTTGTATCCTTCGATGCGCACTCCATTCCTTTACGTTTTTGATATGAAAATCAATTTCTTGATAGGTAACGCCCACTTCGGTGAGAAAACCCTCATAATTCGACTTACCCAAATCCGTTTTTAGAGCCTCCAATAACTCAGCTTCGTACTTGGCGATGCTTTTTCGAAGTCGTTTTAACTGTTCGATGCGCTGCTTCGGCGTATTAATTACGCGCTGATTGCTCAGCAAACGCTGCTGCTCATAAGCCTGCTTTATTTCAGAAATTGGGGTGAATTTCAATGTCATAATGTTTGAAACAAAGATGAGGACATTTTGGTTCAAACCCTACATCGCTACTTATGTCGTATAAATTGACGCGAATCAGAATCAATCTTTTTTGGCACGCAACATGTGGCGCTTAAACGGAGGACCATCCAACCTCTCCACCGCAAAACCCGCTTGCTTCAGGGCTCGCTTCACATCGCCGGCTGACGAATAGGTAACAAAAACACCTTCCTCTTGCATCGCATGAAAAATGGGTTGAAACAATTCTACCCCCCAAACGCCTTCCTGTTTCTGAGGTCCAAATGCATCCCAAAAAACCACATCAATATCCTTAGGAATTACCGCGTCTTGTATGTCGGATTTGTGCTTAAATACTTCAAAAGCCCCATTCAACAATGGAATCTCTATCCATTGCTCCCAAGGCGAGGAATGCAGTGCATCGCTGCGGCGCGATACATCTTGAATAACTGAATCATCCCCATCATCAATACCTGTCGACCCCCAATATTCCCTCATCAAATCCTGCCCCAACGGAAATTTCTCTACCGAATAATATCGCATTTTACAATCATTGGCAACGCACCAATCCATCGCCAACATTGCATTGGTACCCGTACCCAAACCCATCTCAAACACTGTCAACTCCTTGGCCTCGGGATGCGCTGCCCTCCAAAAATCTAAGCCCTTTTCAATATAAACATGCCGTGATTCTGTGACAGCCCCATGGGTGGAATGATAGGTCTCATCCAGCCCTGGCAAATACAAAGTCCTGCTCCCATCATCTGTCTCCACCACCCGAACCTCTACACTTACTTTTTGCTCCGTTGATGAATTGCGAGCCGCGTCTTGACTTTTCGACTTCTTTTCTTGACCCATCATCTCACAAAATTAACCCGTTTTTTTACATCGATCACTGCAATATTTCACCGACTCCCAGTCACGCTCCCATTTCTTCCGCCATACAAATGGCCTACCACATAACATTGCATCGTGGCACGATGAAACACCAACTTTAGTTTGTGAAAAGCATACTGATGAAAAAACAATGCCTCCTCTACAATCACCACCGTCTCAACCCCGCTGGGCAGCTGATCAAACAACTGATGCGGAAAAACCAGCCAAAGCGATGTCTTGAGGGTAGAAGTCACCCCAAACTAACAAGTGTTAGTGTAATTGGTTTTGTGTGTTGGTCGCAAAAAAAAGGGAACAATGCAAAGCACTGTTCCCTTTTTTGAAGCCACGTTCACTTATGGACTTACCAAATTCAAACTGATATTAAAATACAAGGGGTTCGACAACTGATTCACCATCACGTATGGCGCATCGCTGGCCAAACCAAATGCACGATAAACCTCTTTGCCTTCATTCAATCGATCTACATCGTAGCGATAGTTAATGCGATATCCGGCCTGAATCGACAACCAAAGGAAGTCTTTCAAGGAGAATTCATAAACCATGCGCAAACGAATTTCGCCCCTGCGGATTTCCAAATCCTCGTTTCTCATGTTTGAACTGGCGGCATCACCACGCCATAAACGATAACTCTGTCCTTCCAACTCGTAACCCGCAAACAACATGTTTCTGCTGTTGATGGTTCTACGAACATGAGCCCGCGCGGGGAATAAAATTTCAGTACCCCACTTATTGGCCACGTCGGTGGAATTATAAAAAATGATCGGAATATAGTTCAACTCCCCAACCCGATAGGTTCTAGCCACACCCACACCCCATTGCTTTTTCTCAGACGTGCGCTTGCCGTAAATCAACGCTGCAGAATACTTGGTGTATTTCAATGGCATGAACTTGCCAAATTTGTAATCGCCACTCAAATCCGCGGAACCCTGAAACAACAAAAATTTCACATCATTCAATGGCTTAAACAACGTAGTATTTAAACCCATCGTACGGAGACCATTTTCGCTCAGTGCACGAAGCATGGGATTCTGCAATTGATCGGGCTGCTCAAATTTGTAGCGCTGCTCCCAATAATTTGCCCCCATCTGCCACACCAAATCGGTGCGAGAAATTACGGGAATATTACACCCAAAACGAATCCCATTCGAAGTCATAACATGGGCACTGTCTGGCATCGAATAGGGCTGTTTCAGCGACCTAATCGTATCCGCATTCATGTGATACCCCATCTGATAGTCGTATCCAAAACTGATCAATTTGGCTGGACTCAACCCCTCAATTTTGGGACTGCAATATCGCTTAGAGCCCTCCGCCGCGAAGCCTACATTGTCGTACTGACTGTAATCTTCCTCCGCTTCAACCGCCGGAACAGTGGTATCCTTGGGTGCTGCAACATCGGTCTGGGCTTGTAAGGCGTTACCAACCAAAGACAACACCGTCAGCATCAACAGTCGCTGAGCTGCGGAAAAGATAAATTTACTTGCTTGCATGAACCGTTACTTAACAATCATGCGCTTCCAAACATCGGTACGACCTAACGCCGACACCCCAATATAACCGCGAATATCCAACGTATTGGCATTGGTCATTTTGATGGTACAGCTGTAAGTACTACCGTTCAAAGGATCGTAAATGGTGCCATCAGCCCATTCGTTGTTGCCTTTGTAAACGAAATCTTTTAGCATGCGATAACCTTTAAGAGGCACATTTTTCATGCTAGGATCTGGGTTGTTTTTATCCGTTTTTGGCTGACCGGTAGCTGGATCAATGGGTTCTTTCAACCACACAAACTTGCCGTAGTATTTGGCACCAATTTTTTCAACTTTCACACGGGCTCTGCCATTGCTTGGCTCCCAAACACCCATTAAGCGATCGGCTTCTGGATTTTGATTGACAAAAGCAGTAAAAACACCGGCCACCAAGACCAACAACATAGGTACAATGAACTTTTTCATATCTGATTTTCTTAATTTTTATATTTCTGTAATTGGTTGATGAACCTTATTTGTAGGATAATTCAAAGTCGAAGTCGCCTTTGAACGACATATTGGCTTCCAAATCCTTCAACAAACTTGCATCCACGACGAGATAAAACTGCTTCTCGGCAAAATACTCTTCCGCGGTAACCTCATTAGATACGGATAACACCGCATCAGACGTACCTGGCTTTACAGGATTCAAAAATGCCAATTCCTTCATTTGCAAATCCGGATTATCGCTCGCCAAACTCACCACAAAACTGCCCACCCCATCAAAATTGGCAGAATCCACCGCGCGGATATGGGCCGATTTCAAACTAGCACCCGTTACTTTCACACCTTCCGCATAGCGATCGCCTAGAATTGCTTTCAAATCAACCGCAACAGTGTATTGGGCTGGATTAGGACCTTCAAACAAAGGGCCCTCTAGCGTAAACGCTACATCTTTCAGTGAATAGGTCGTTTTTTCGCCACCACCACCACAAGCCGACATCAGTGTCAAGGCCAATGCAGCCGCAAATCGTATGAGTTTTTTCATCCCACCAAACTAAAGCCTACGACTCGTTTCGAACCTAGTTATGGAAATTATCCATAACTAGGTCTCTGAGAACATATCAATTAAATACGTAAACCTAGAAACCAATACCTATTTTGGGTTGTTGTTATAATATGTCGAAAAAAGCCATCGTTGTAGGAGCCGGAATTGCGGGCATCGCCACATCCATTCGTTTGGCCAAGCAAGGATATACCGTCGAAGTTTTTGAGGCCAGCCAATACCCCGGTGGCAAAATGAGTGCGTTTGAAAATCAGGGATATCGCTTCGATGGAGGTCCATCGCTGTTCACTATGGCGCATCTTATCGACGAGCTTTTCACCCTTTGCGGAGAGGAGCCAAGCGAATATTTCAGCTACCAACAGCTCGACACCATTTGTCATTATTTTTTTGAGGACGGCACCCGATTTCAGGCCCACAAATCCTGGGATAATTTTGATAAATCGTTGCAGGGGATCGCGAGCGATAGCGAGCGTAAGGCACTGAAAAGGCAGCTCGAGAAAGCCGCATTCCGATACAATACCACCGCACCCTTGTTCATTGAACAGAGTTTACACAAGGCACGAAACTTCTTCAATTTCAAGACACTCAAAGGCCTGTTTTACACTCCAAAATTGAACTTATTTCAATCGATGGCTCACGAGAACAATCAGCGGGTGGGTAACAAATACCTGGTACAATACCTCAACCGGTTCGCCACTTACAACGGAAGCGATCCTTACCGCGCGCCCGCATTGTTGAACATGATTCCCCACCTCGAGCAGCAACTGGGTTCGTATTACCCCAAGGGAGGAATGGTGAGCATACCGATGTCGCTGTATCAGTTGGCGGTTAAACAGGGCGTTACCTTCCACTTTGGACATCCCGTACAGGAGATCATCGCCCCAAATCATAAAGCAAAAGGGGTTCGTGTCTTGAATCAATCATCCGGTGAAACCCTCACACTACTCGGCGATGTGGTGGTGAGCAATGCCGACATTTACACTACTTACAATAAATTATTACCCCAGCACACTGCTCCAAAGCGCACCTTAAAACAAGAGCGATCTTCATCGGCCTTGGTATTTTATTGGGGCATTGCCTCCATCTTTCCCGAGTTGGATCTGCACAACATTCTGTTTTCGGGGGATTATGAAAAGGAGTTCAAGGACTTATTCGCAGGGGGCGTACCATACGAAGACCCGACCATTTACATCAACATCAGTTCAAAGTGCGACGCCAAAGATGCACCCGAGGGCTGTGAAAACTGGTTTTTAATGATCAATGTGCCAAGTCATGTGGGACAAGATTGGACCGCAATCACCGCGGAGGCACGCAAACATATTTTGGGGAAATTACAACGGATAATGGGGAGAGATATTGAACCCTTGATTGCCTGTGAAACGGTGCTAGACCCAGTTTTGATCGAATCACGCACATCCTCACACGGCGGGTCATTGTATGGCACATCCAGCAACAATCGCTTCGCCGCTTTCTTGCGTCACAAGAACTTTTCTGACGATATCAAAGGACTCTATTTTTGTGGTGGTAGCGTACATCCGGGCGGTGGGATCCCTCTTTGTTTGAACAGTGCTAAGATTGTTTCGGGGCTGGTTGAAGCAGATTTTGGATAATCCCAAAAAATGAAAAAACGACTATGCCATAATGCTGACGATTTTCCGTGGGTGAAGAAAGAGTTAAAAATCGCAACAATTAGAATGAATATCAATCATGTATACAATGTAAATTCGAACATTGCACATGATGACCATTCTGTACGACGACCAATGTAAATTTTGCACCCAAATCACCTTTTGGGCATTGGGCCAAAACTCCAAAATCAAAGCGATGGGCATTCGCACCACAGAAGCTAAAGAACTTTTAAAAAGTCATGGCATTCAATACATCGATTTACAAACGGTTTACTTTGTAAGCGACAAGGTGTCCGTGCGATCCGCTGCGGCCTTCAACATCCTCCGCCACACTCAAGCGCCTTGGCGCTGGTTATCAATTTTTCGGTTTTTACCAATAGCAATAACCGATACCATTTACAAATGGGTCGCCAAAAACCGCTATCGCTGGAATTAGAATTTCCCAACCCCCATTTTCATTAATTTATTATTTGTTGCTCATTTGTTGCTCAAGAAATTCGAGCAACAAATGAGCAACAAAAATGTCAAAAAAAGCAATTTACGACACCAAATATCGCTGATTACAAAAAGCGACATCTAGCATAGACAACAAACAAAGCATTAATATGCAATACTTTGCGCAAATAAAAAATCAGATCAAAAATGGGACAATGAAGCCATTACTTCCCGATACAAAACTTAGAGAATATCGATCCAAGAATTTCTTCAACGCCAATCGTACCTGTAATACCCGATAACGCCCGAATCCCCTCGCGTAAGTGAAACGCCAATAAATCGCCCGATAAACCCGAAGCCATCCCGTCCAAAACCTGTTGCATTTCAGTTGCGCAGTGATTCAAGGAATCGGCATGACGGACATTGGTCACTACCGTTTGATCACCCACATCGGCCAATCCGCCCATAAATCTAGATTCCAAGGCCAAACGCAATGCCTGCACCGATACCTTATCCTTGGCTGATACAAACCAAGGCGCCTCCAACCCCATCGCCTCCACCATATCAATCCAAGGTTGTTGGCTAATCGTAACTGCCAAATCCACCTTGTTGCAAACCACCCAAACCCGTGAAGTTTTCTGCTTCAACATCATCAAATCCTGTTCAGCCTCAGACAAAGAACAACTACCCATATCCAACAAATACATCGTAGCACCCGCCTTTTCAACGTGCGAAAACGTGCGAGCAATGCCCTCCTGCTCTATCACATCCGTTGCCTCCCGAATCCCAGCCGTATCAATCAAACGCAACATAAACCCCTCAAAATTCAACTGCGCCTCGATGGCGTCCCTAGTGGTACCGGCAATCTCACTCACAATCGCCCTATCCTCATTCAATAACGCATTAAACAACGTACTCTTCCCCGCATTCGGTCGTCCTGCCAAAACCAACGCCAACCCTTTTTTGATCACATTACCCAAGGCAAACGAATCGCGAAGCGATACTACCTCAGCCTGAATGCGATCCACCAATAACTTCAATTCACTGCGCGATGCGAACTCCACATCCTCCTCCGCAAAATCCAATTCCAACTCTACCAAACTCGTGAAGTGCAAAAGCCTATCCCTTAGTGCGGCTATATCCTTCGAAAAGCCCCCTTTTAGCTGCTTTAAGGCCAAATCGTGGGCGATGCGATGCTCAGACGCAACCAAGTCGGCCACGGCCTCCGCCTGCGCCAAATCAAGTTTGCCATTCAAAAAAGCCCTTTGGGTAAATTCCCCTGGCTCTGCCAACCTCGCACCCTTGTCCATATACGCACGCAACAAACGCGAAACAATGTATTCGCTTCCGTGCACCGAAACCTCTACCGTATCCTCACCCGTATAACTCTTGCTGCCCTTAAACAATGTAATCAACGCCTCATCCATCACCCCATCACCATCATACATCGTGCGCAAATGTGCCGTATGTGTAGGTTTGTCGGCGACATTTATTTTCAACAATTCATCCGTTAGCCTTAACGCCGATGGGCCCGAAACCCTTACCACTGCAATGGCACCAACTCCCGCAGCCGTAGCCCGTGCAACAATCGTGTCGCTATGAAATAAATCTTGATTTGCCATTGCCTTTATTGGATCAATCCATTATCCCCAAAAATCTCTCTAAAAGTTGATGATTTTCAAAAATTAATAGACGATAAAAATATTAATACCCCACAAAAATAAAGAAAGCCCCGCAGAACCTGCGGGGCTTTCTCAGCTTTATTCTAGTTTTAAAAATTAAGGGGCTTTGCGAATCACGTTCACTGAACCATTTACCTTGTTAATCTTATCTTTTCCTTTGAATTGATATGTCAACTGGTAGAAGTATGTTCCCGATGGAACTTCAGCACCATCGTTATTTACCTTACCATTCCACTTCACTCCTGGATCTGAAGATTCAAATACGCGCTCACCATAGCGGTTGTAGATGCGCAATTCAAACAATGATTGACCTGCAATTGGAACGCGGAATTCATCGTTCTTACCATCACCATTTCCAGGTGTGAATACGTTCGCCAACAAGATGAATTGGTTTACATAGACTGGCTTACACACTGTATCCTTACATCCTGTTGAATTGGTTACTTCTAAACAAATCCAGAAAGTATCAGTACCACTGTAAGAAGCACTTACAACTTTATCACTTCCAGCATAATCAACAATCAAAGGCTCTTTGGTCAATTTGATATTGCTCTGGTGATTATAACCCCAACGCCATTGTGTTCCATTGACATCGGTTCGAGTATAAGTATAATCCGGTGTCTTAGACGAGTCAATTGTAAAGTTCGAAACAACTGAATCAACAAGGAAGATGATATCGCCCATTACTGTAGGACACCAAGGCCTTGGATGACTAGGATCGTAGTCCGCGAAGTGCGATACCCTGATCCGACCTGGTGTGTTAAATCGCCATGCCATCTTTTTCTTATCTGTTGTAACCGTATCTACCTGACCTGTACTCAAATTCTCGAATCTCCACTTATACGATTTCAAAATTGTATCTGAATTGTCGGTGAAATAGTTACTATCACCCACACAAATTGCCATCTTGAGCACTAATCCTCTCACCGAATCACGTGGCAATACCGTTACGATAAATGCTTTCTGTGATGGGGTATCAGGGAATGTCGCAGGACAGAATTTGCGGATGTTTGGAGGCAAGATTAATGAGTCATACTGCTGTAGGAAAACATAGTATTTACCTGGCTTGGTGTAAGTGTGATACAAGAATTGATCTTTCTTGTTATCAATCTTTCCATCGCCCCAGAACCATGTCCAATCAGATTTGCTCGACGCCGTATCAGTCAAATTACTAAACTGTAAGCTATCCCCTTCACAAATTGTGATTTGATTACCCGCTTTTGTGGTGAATTCAAACCTAGGACGTGGTCCAGGAATCAAAATCCAACGACTAAACGTATCCTCACAACCTTGGTCTGTCTTCAAACGATATTGAATTTTGAACCATCCGTTACGGGTGTATTTGTGTCCAATACGATCTGGTAAACCTGATTGATTTGATGCCGATCTCTTGAACAAGTTATTTGAAGAATCACCCCAATCAATATACCATTCTTTGATATAATCACACTGCATTGGTGTTGGACCATTACAGTTTTTCATTGCCCAACTACAAGGGTCGTGCATTATTGAACTATCAAAGAACTCAATTGCTGTGTTACAAGAAGGAACCGTCACGTTCAAATTGAACCTAACATCCAAACGCGTAATGAATAATTTACGGGTAACTGTATCCATACAACCGGTACTATCACCAGCTATGTTTCTAAAGACATAAACTCCTGAATCATCTTTGTAATACTTAGCCACGGATCCACCGCCTCCCAAATCAACCCAAGGAGAAACAGCTGAACCTACACCAGTACCACCCCAAGGCTGACCACCAAAGATTGTGATTGGCTTACTTGCATCATCATCCGCTTTGTTCCAATCCCACTTAGTGAAAGGCTCGCGGTTTGGTTTACCCTGCGCAGTTTCGGCCTGACGTGTTGGATCTCTCCAATAGTCTGTGAAATCCCATGTTCCAAAGTTGATTGGATCTGGGTGGAACATTTTATACTTAGGCAAAGCCTTCAAGCTAGTTGCCTGATCTTGACAAATGATACTATCTGGCAATTCCAATTCCATTGCAAAACCAACCAAGACTGGGAATGCAGCAATGTCATCACACTTTCCGTTAGATGAGGTCATTGATACGCTCACCAAGTGATATCCAACCCACTTAGGTATAAAACGATAAGAAGGATAATCAACGCCACTCACTTTATTAATATCGGTAGGACGAATTGTTGTATCGCGATAATGCAAAATCGTCATACTGTCTTTATTCGGAATGAAATAATAGCGAATGAACCTACCAAAACCAGTGGTATCAATACAACCATAAGCACCAGATGATGGCTGACCAATCACACCTTTGTTATTCCAAATCATTTGGGCAATCTGTGCGGGTGACAAAGAGAATGGATCAAACCCACGGGCATCCAAACGCTCTTTCATTCTATCCCAAACAGCTGATACGTCTGCACCTACTGTCCAAGCACGAATCTCAGCAGTATAGATAGTATCTCTCTTAGTGATTTTAGTATTTCCATCATTCCAAATGTCCGTACATGGAACCTGCACTGGATCTTCTCCACCACGGGTTTGAACCACATAGTTATACAAACGCTTAGGATTTTTTCCAGGTATTTGTTGGTATCTGAAATAATCTTCTTGAATATAACGGCGCCATCCTCTTGAATATGAAGGACTTGCGTTGCCCGTTTCAAACGACCAACGAAGTGACTTAAGATCATCTGTTTTGGTCTTATTGCCAGGGATAGGTCGAACGATTACTGGATCTCCCTTACAAATCTTACGAATACCTACAGAGTTTGGCTTTGGAATGATTACCTCAAATGCAGGATCAATCATTGGGAAACAAGCAAACTGCCTGTACCACTGCGTATCACTACAAATTGGACGATCTTTGGTTGGGGGAGAAAAAGTACCCGGCTTGCGAACACCATTACCTACAACAATACCTACTGTAATACAACCACTCGGATCACACACCTGAGACGCAGAATACTGCTTAGAATATCTGCTTGGTGGATTTCCCGCCATTTGATATCCTGGATATGGAGGTCCTGGAGGACGTGAACCTGGACTCAAACCACTCAATGCAACCCAACCATTTGGATTACAAGTAGAATCAAAGTTGATTTCAACCATTGAGAAAGTACATCCTGGCTTCAAATCACTCAAAATAAAGGTGATACCATATTGTGGGTTCTTCGCACCCAAACATTCAATGGCATCTTTCAATAAACCAGACCCAACACCACCCGCATTGGCATGAAGCATCGCCAAAGTCTTGGTGGCTTCGTGTTCGCACTTCATTGGGTGACAAGTATCTTTATGATTCAGCTTAACGTTGTTACACTGAGGAATCTTTGAATAATATAAATCGCGGTATCGCTTGTAATCAATAATGTAATCAGTACCATAATTCAAGCCATTGAAACGACCCATTTTAGACATCAACAACATCTTTACTTGTGTAGGCTTTTCACCCTTCGCCAATCGAATTTTAAGCAATGGCAAAGGCAACGTATCCCTACGTGTATACGCATAGAAATTATAAACAATAGAATCCGTCTTGCTTGTCAATCGGATAATGTCCTTATCCTTCGCCAATACTGTCTTCGGACCTACATACAATGTCTTGTTAATGTAAACAGAATCTTTTGCACCCAAAGTAATCGTAACCGAATCTTCTACCAATCGCTCCCCGATTCCCTTCATTTTATAATAAGGCGCATACTTTTTAATTGCATTCTTATACTTTGTAGTCGCTGCAGTTGCAGAATCCGCACTGGTCTTAGGAACAAAAACAATGGTATCCAATACAACCCACAACGTATCTGATGCCCAAACCTGAATCTTTTTACAAAGACCAGTTGATGTAATGAAAATTGCATCTTCCATTGGAGATGTCTTAAATCTCTCCAACAATATCAAATCCCATGATTTGTAGTAGTGCGTTGGCAATGTATCACGAGAGTACTGACAGTTTACAAAAACGTTTTTATTCCTAGTTACATCCGTAGTACACTTTGGTGCATAGGTATCACTGAAATCCCAAAGTCTAACAGCACAAACACGCTCACGCTTTAAGTAATCATTTCCACCAGCCGGTGCAATTGTTCCGCCTGCATAAACACTCTTGGTACCATTTGAGTTTTTCTCATTTCTCAGAGGCTTCTGCCAAACTTGTCTTGGAGTACCATTGGCATTCTTTTGGAATGTGTGACCTAACGTTCCATTCCACTTATAAAAAGTACTATCATCATCCGTGAAGTCACGATCGTTATGATAGAAAGTTGAGAAGTTCTTAAAGTGAACCGTATCCATCACATCCTTTGGGCATTGGAATACCTCAAATTCTGCCAAACGATTTCCTGAAACTTCAATGGTTGAAACAGGACCCAATACGATGATGGTATCATACGCTGATTTATTACCACAAATCGGGTGCGAGTATGTCAAATTGATCAAGAAAGGCCCAAGTCCAGAGAAACCGTGACTTGTATTCCAACTCTTGTTATCAAAGTTCTGTGGTCCCGTGTTTGGATCACCAAAGTTCCATAATAAACCGGTAGCACCCGCAGGAACCTGGTCTACACCAAAATCAATCTTGGCATCAGATATACAAGCAGAATCTTTGCTGGCCCAAATTGTAGCTTTCGACTTAAATACAGAAGCTGCAGCCGTAACCGTAAACGAGTCTTTACAACCATCTATCGTTTCAATGACAACTTTCGAATTATAAGTACCCTGACCATAGAAAGTCTTTTTAATTGTTGGACCCCAATCAGTACTGGTAGAACCATCACCCCAATACCAAGTGATTTTCTTCACCTGACTCTTGTCGATCCGAGAAATATTCTGAATGGTCGCCGTTACACTATCACAAGCTACAGGCTTATTACTCGTAAAACGCGCGCCAATCTTTTCACGTACTTTCACCGCACCTGTCAACTTCATTGTATCCACACAACCCCACTCATCCGTTACCTCAACAAAAATGTCGAAACTTCCACCGCGCTCATCCTTTACCGAGAAACAGAAAGTTTGAGGCATCGTTGGCTTGGTGTATTCAAACAATTGACCATCACTTACCAAATAACGAATCTTCGCGATTTTTGAACCATTCTTGTTGAAAGAACTATCCGTAAAACAGAAAAGGTTCTTTTCAAAACACTGTTCGTACAAGTTTTGTAATTTCAACTTGATCGTTGGTGCCGTTCTTACCACCAAATTCAACGTTGACGTACACTTGGTACCATTGATTGTTGTGATGTAAGTAATTGTTTTGTTTCCCGCTGTTTTGAACGCAAAATTCAAGTTTTTCAAACCTGTTTGTGAGCCTTCTCCGTTAAAATCCCAGTCATGGGTTGTACCGGCCGCTTCTCCATAAAAACTCACTGGAGTTCCTACGCAAGGGGATCCGTTGTACTGGATTGTACACTGCGCCGCAGTGTCGCCAATCATTGCAAATGCCGCTACTAAAGTTAGTAGTGCACTTTTCATTATTGTAATAAAACCTTTCATTTTAGGTGTGTTTGCTTTGTGTAATCGGTCAAAAATAGAAAATTTGGGCCAAATTCCCAAGGAGTTGCCCGAATTATTTGGGTCCTGTGTAATATTATGAGTAAAATTCATATTCGATTTTTAAAATTATGGGGTTGCTTTATAAATTAACTTCACGGATTTTCTGGCATACTTTAACGATTTATCACCGCTATATTTGTAGGATACAACTACTCGATAAACACCTTCTGGACAAACACTTGCGCCACAAAGACCCTTCCATCTTGCATCGTAGTTGTCCGACCTAAATATCAATCGATTGTTCAAATCAAAGACGCACATGTCGAACATTTGAGGCTGTGCCATCCCAATATAAAATTCTTCATTAAATCCATCCCCGTTGGGTGTAAAAACATCAGGGACAAAAATATCGGTGGCATCACCCGCCGGCGAAATACTAACCGAAACTCGCTGACTGTCTCTACAAATCATAGAATATCCTCTGTCGTCCAAAACCCAACGCTCATTCAACATCCTAACAACAAATGTCCTTGTATGACCTACCCAATATTGATGCGAAACCCTTTCAACACCCACTTGATCGGTTAACATTTCCGAACGCTCACCGTCGGCCCAATCAACCCGCATTTTTTCATATTTTCCCTCAATACCCAATGAAACAATCCCTCCAACAATATCGGCGATGACCGGCTTCCACTGATTTGCATACTTTTGACATGGGTTTGAATTCCCCATTGCCACTTTTGTAGGTCGGCCAAACTGATTTGAATTATCTGCCGGCACTTTAACGGACATATCACTCGATGAATTTCCCCGAGGCACATTCGATGAATTTTCTATGCCCGACCCACCATTACCGCCCCCGGAATTTTCCACTCCCACATTATTTCTCACTCCAACATAATTCTTTCGAGGCACTGGAATCGTCCCCCCATAAGTGGCGACATAATCTATTTTATCCATAGAAGTCGTCCTTGCATTTACATCAGAAGAACTATTTCCAATTTCAGTATTTGTCTTAGCCGATGAACCAGCACTCTTATCCGAATTATTATCAATTCCCGCGGCTGTCTGATCCAAATTCTTGTCGATCTCCGACCGTATCCCCGCATTCACATCTTTCAAAGGGTTGACAGGTCCGTTGCTGTTCAAGATATCAGATACCACAAGGACCGCGGCCACCACTGAACCAAGTATGGCAAGGCTAGCCTTTGCCGACAATCCAAAAAATGTCTTTCCAGCACTTCCCACAACATTTCCCAATCCGGATTGAACGCTCTGTTGAGATGCGCCCTGATTCAAACTTTGACCTTCTGTTCCCGAAGATTGCAATTGCTGAACGCACTGCTCAAATACCCCTGTAGGAGGCGTAACACCCGCCGAACCCAATTGGGAACGAAAAAGCTCATCGATATGTTTCAACGAATCTTCCATCAATTCCTTTCCAATTTCGCTTGAAGCCATTTGCGGGCTTTAAACAGTTGTGACTTACTTGTATTTTCCGAAATATTCAAAAGTGTGGCAATCTCACCATGCGAGAATCCCTCTATGGCGTATAAGTTAAAAACAGTACGATATCCATCCGGGAGTGTGCCGAGCAATCGCATCAAATCCTTAGTTTCTAATGGTTGAGCCGCATTTACATCACCGCTTAAACCAAAAGCATTTTCAATGTCTGTAGTAAATTTGGCTTTGTTTCTCTTCAACTGATCCAAACATGCGTTTACACCGATGCGTTTCACCCAGCCTTCCAAGGATCCTTGGAATCTGAACTCTCCCGCTTTCTGATAAAACTTTACCATGGTGTCTTGTAACATGTCTTTGGCATCGTCTGAGTTACCCATGTATCGCAAACAAATGGCATATACCGTAGGGGCAAAAAGATCGTACAACCCTTGCTGTGCCTTGCGGTCTCCCGCGATACACTGTCGCAACAATTGATGTTCTTTTGGCTCCTGTTGATTTGTCATTCGAAGTTAACATGATCCAGATTTCACCTAAAGAAGATTATATCCCCCCATTGGTTGTCTGACCGTCTAGTTTTTTTTCATAATTGATTTCACCAACCCATAGCTCGCATCCATCAGTATGATTTTGGGGTTTCCATTTCTCTCAATACTATACATCGCATCCTCTAAAACCTTCACCATTTTCCCAATCACCTCATGTCCCAATTGTAGTGTGTTGAATTTGTTCACGAAATCCAATTCTGGGCCCTCCCACAATCCTTCCGACCCGGAATAGGGTACCACCGCGCAAGTTCTAAGCACTTGGATTCCATATAGTAAGAACGATTTCACGCCTTCCCTACCTAGCGACGACATATCATCGCTCCAAGCAAACGCATCGCCCATTTTTCGTTTAAAAACAATCGTCATCCACTGTCGCCAAGCATCCAAATGCGGATTCGTCGCCTCCTTACCCAATTCCCTGGCCAAATGATAATTGCCTTGAGCGACTTTAGCCAACCGCTGCGCATCCGATTCCGCGATATCATCTCTAGCTACAAGCGCTTCACTCAAAGCGGCATCTTCGATGGGTGCCATCCTAACGAGTTGCGTTCTCGACACGATTGTCGACAATATATCGTCCACATCCGAACCCACCAACAAAAACAAAGTTCCCGCAGGCGGCTCTTCTAGAATTTTTAGAATAATATTGCCTTCTTGGCCCAAATACTCGGGCAACCACACCAAACTCACCTTCATATTGCCTTCATAGGCCTTCAACGACAAATTTTTGATGATGTTGCGAAGTTCTTTGGTTGGAATATTGCCTTGCTTATTTTCGGCATTGAGTTGCTGCATCCAATCGCCGTAGCTCATGTAAACATCGTCTTTCAGCGCCTCACGCCACTGAGGATAAACATCAGAGCAAGCTTCCATCTCTCCCTGTTTCTTGGGAAAGGGAAACGTATAGTGAACATCAGGGTGAGTAAACGATGATAGCTTTCTGCAGGTTGGACATTCCCCACAACTATCCAATTCTGTACGATTTGGACACATCACAAATTGAATATAGGCCAATGCCAACGGCAAGCCGCCACTCCCTTCTGGCCCCAACATCAACTGCGCATGCGGAATCCTGCCCACGGCAACGCCATGTCGGAGCCTAGCTTTCACCTGATCCTGCCCAATGACATCTGCAAACCTCATGCTTTACGCAACTGCCTCCTTCGCAAAAACCAATATCCGATGCCTGAAAAGGTCACCACCAAAATGGCAATAAACTGGCTGTGCGATAGCAGTCCGTTGAAAACAAAACCTCTGGAGATATCGCCGCGATAGCCTTCCGTAAAGAATCGACCTACGCCGTAGATTAAGGCATAAAAGAAGAACAACTGTCCGCCAAATGTCTTCCCTCGCTTTTGCATCCACAACATCATTGCGATGCTAAAAAACACGATTCCCGAATCCCATAATTGTACGGGGTATAACGCCTCGCCCAAGGGCTCGGCGTGCGACTTCACATCATTAAAAATTATCCCATATTTAGGATTCACACAAACCACTCCATGACAGCAGCCCGCCAAGAAGCAACCCAACTTACCAAAGCCATGTACAAAAGCACCAGCGATGCCAATATCATCCATCTTATCCCAAAAATCCCAACCAATCTTGCGCATCCAAACCCAAAGCATCGCCAGGGTGACCAGAAAAGAACCATAAAACACAAATCCATTGCCTAGATCCCCGAAGAACTGATCCATCCGCGACCAATGTCCGGCAGGGTCTTCCAAGAAATAAAAAAACTTTCCGCCTATAAATACGCCCACAAAACAAATCAATATCACCGTGCTTATGCTATCTGTATCCATCCCCAATCTTACCCGGTTCAAATACAAATGAAAAAATGCAGCAACAACGCCTACCAAAATACAGAAACCGTATCCATAAATCGTTAATCCAGCAATATGAAATAGTTCAGGCTTCATTCTTTACAAACCTAAGTAAATCAATCCGATTTTACCCTTGCAAATTGGCACGAATCAATGCGGCCATTTCAGCCAAAGACGACTCATTAGGATGCAACTTTTCTTTGGTAAAATTGATATCGCCCACGGTTTGAAGAGGGACCAAATGAATATGGGCATGGGGCACTTCCAATCCAATCACCGCAACACCAATCCTCTTGCAAGGAACAGCCTTTTCTACTGCCTTTGCAACACCCTGGGCAAATTGCCAAAGCGCGGCCATCTCCGGGCCAGACAAATCAAAAATATAATCCACTTCGCGTTTAGGGATTACCAAAACATGTCCCATCACCAGGGGCATGATATCCAAAAATGCCAAATGATGTTCGTCTTCACAGATACGATGACAAGGGATTTCACCAGCCACAATACGCGAAAACAACGTTGCCATCAGATTAAGCGAAAATCTCTAGAATCTCCAATTTCACCGTACCGGCAGGAACACTGATATTTACAGTTTCTCCAACAACTTTCCCCATCAAACCTTGTGCAATTGCACTTTTGATAGAAATTTTATTCTCCTTTAAGTTGGCTTCGCTTTCCGATACCAAACGGTACACTGCTTCCTTACCCACATTGTGATTCTTCACACGAACATTTAACATGATGCTCACTTTGCTGGTATCAAGGTTTGAAGTATCCAAAACCCTAGCGTTAGCAACCATATGTTCCATCTGACTGATTTTGTATTCCAGAATACCCTGCGCCTCTTTCGCCGCATCATACTCCGCATTCTCACTCAAATCCCCTTTGTCACGCGCTTCCGCAATGGCAATGGTGATACTAGGACGTTCCTCATGCTTCATCAAATAAAGCTCTTGCTTCATTCTCTCTAAGCCTTCCTTTGATACATATTGTATATCGCTCATCGTTGGTAGTTTTTAAGAAAAAATGTGCACCAGCGTTAGCCACTGATGCACACTTTACAAATATATAAAAATGCTTGTATTATTCGGCAGTTCCTAAGCCAATGCGCAAACCAAATGAATGCACACCATTAAAAGGATTTGTTGCCCTGTATGAGTAATCTAAACTAACTTGATTGCCGTCTTCACCTACCGCAAAATCATAACTGATACCTGCTTGAGGACCCGTAAAGGCGGAAGGACGTACTTCGCTGTCAAAAATTCCCTGCTGATAAACAAATCCACCGCGCAATGTCAAGAATTCCTTATATGCATACTCACAAGCCAATGTCAACTGGTTCGCAGTATACGCAAAATTCGTAAATCCGAATCCTACAGTCAACTTATTGTCGTATTGATTGGCGTTCTTATCCAAACGGATATCGTAAGAAGCAGCAATGTTCAACAAGGCTGGCAATTTGATCTGATCCACCTTCACCTGCACAGTTTTAGTAAACGTACCATTATCCAAAATCGCCTTGTAACTCAATCCATCGCCCGTATGAGTCATGTCGGGTCCGATGTTTTTCATCGAAATACCAAACTTGAAGTCATCCTTCTTCATACCACCCTTGGTAGGACGGAATGTGGTTACGTATTGAACACCCGCATCCAAAGCAACACCAGAAGCGCTTGCATCAGGAATACCCTCCGACACAATCTTTGCCATAACACCTGCAGAGATGTTATTACTGAAGCTCTTAGAATAGGCCAGTCCAATATTCGACATATTCACTCTAAAGGTACCAATACCTCCGTAAGGATTATCCTCTGTAGTGATATCAATGGGTTTAATGCTGTATTGCATTACAGAAATACCAAAGGTACCTCCTTCGCCGCCTTCACCCATTTTCTGAGCCAAAGCAACACTATTAATGGCAATCCCTGAACTCATCAACCATTCTGTACGAGCGAATACCAATTCGGTGTTATTCTTGAATCGGTCCAAACCTCCAACGTTCATGTACATGGCTTCTGCACCAGATATCTTACCGCCATTAGCCCAACCCATACCACTGGATCTCGCCCAACCATTGATGGTCAACTGAGCAGCACCTGACTGTCCCTGACGTTCAGGATTACCACCAAAAGCAGTTCCTACAAATCCAACAGCCATCAAACTGGCCCAAAGTATATTCTTTTGTTTGCGATTCATCATTCTATATTTTAATAACTGTCCAAATCAATGGCATGCATAATACCGTACCAACGAATAATCTTTTCACCCAAATCCTTAGTCTTCACATGGATTAAGTATAAACCACTGGCAATAGGTACATTACTTCCGTTTTTCAAATCCCACTCATAGTAGGTATTCACGTCCGCCTTGTTAACTCTGCGAATCAAATTACCCGCCATATCGTAAATTGTAATTGTACAATCTGGAGGCAAATTGGTGATTTTAACACGAGAATCAATTGGAGAGTTTTCATATGAACTATATCCGCGATAAGGGTTCGGAACAACATTCACCAAGTCCAAATTCTTCTTCCCGATTTCATTGCTCACCTTAGGTGCGATGCTCGCCGCATCAAATTCATACATCGGACGATCATTGTTGATCGCATTACCTGCATTGTAAGTAGTATATGCCTTGCGAATGTTAATCTTGATCTTCACATTGGTTGGAGGAACATTGCCATTTTCCATCTTGAAACCCGCAGCCATATAGGTTGGAATCACCCACATTGCTTGAGATAACAATCTCATTTTCTCTGTGCTCGAAACAGAACCACCTACAGTTGTAGGCAACATTGCTGTCTTGAAACGTTGGAAATTGGATTCAGCGTCTCCCAAATATCTCTCACCTTTCACGTTACGTGAAATAGCCGAAACACCCGTACCAAAAATATAAATGAAGTGTTTACCACCCATTGCAGGATAACTACCATTGTCGTTGATCACCTGATCCGTAGGATTCCACATCATATCACGACCATTTTCACCCGCCAAATAACTGTCCTCAGAGAATGCAATCACCAAGCGTTCGCCTGTTTCCATATTCACCGCATAGCCAGGGAACCAACCCAAACCTTGAGAACCAGCAACGTCGTTTCCGTCTTTATCCTTTGATGTACCCCAACGCATGTTGAACTTGGCCATCTGACCTTCGGTAGAAACCTTCATCTCGTCGTCCGCCATTTCAAATACCGGGCAACGCGTCCACAAACTCTTATCCTTGGTAATTACCAATTCTATACTTGCCAATTCCGCCATTGGGTTTTGCAAACCAACTGTATTACCCCACCAGGCAAAACCATAAGTATTCTTACCAGCTGCGGTCAACTTTTCACGACCTGTTAAACCATAAGGCGCTATTCTACCATTCCAAATTCTTTCTAAAGCCTGACCTGGATCACAAGGGGTACCGTCTTGGTTAAAGAAGTCATGTGCAATTGGATCAAACGTTGCACCACGACCTGCCTGACCGGCACGAATCCAGTTCTGCCAAGGGAAATTTCCCGCAGCAGCACCATCATTGTCGGCAACAGCCGTCAACCACTGCTTTCCATTGTCTTCCCACTCAACATTCCAACTCAAGACACCATTGGAAGGATCCGCCTGTGCATTTTCTCCTGGATTATAAACCTGCTCCACTTCTACACTCAGTCCCCAATCGGCCAAAGTCTCTTTGGTCGCATTGTTTGCACTACGCTTACCTTGCACCGATTCAAACTTCGATCTGATTGTTGTATCGGAGAATATTGTATCGTTAGAAACGCCGTCAGCGCCCTTTTTCACCATAAACCAACCCGTGTTTTTGGTCATTGAATCTTTCAATCCAGAAGCCAAACTTGCTTTATTCTCCTTTAACACGAATTCAAATTTGGCATTCGGCACCTTCAATGGATCAACCACTTTAATCTTCACCGGTCCAAATCCACCTACATAGGTTGGCTTGCTCGAAATGTTGTTTGCCAAGATATCCTTCATGGTCTCTGGCGTGAATTCCAAGACGTTACCGCCGTTTCCACGACCTGCCAAACGAGTTAGAACTGGACCACTGCCATATCCTGACGAAAGCTCAGTACCAAAATTCTCAGGCTCCGTTTTGTGGGGAACCACCTTATATGTTTTAATGTTACGACGACCTGCAAGGAATTGATTTGGATCAACCTGCAAAGAATCATCAGCCAAGATGGCATAAGACATCACCAAATAATACACCGGCTTAAAATCCACCAATTGGGTGTTTGCACTTGTCGCAAAAAGATCGTTTTTGATACTCCAAGTATGTTGAACACCTGCATCCGCACCTTCAACCTTAATTACAGGTAACAAAGCAGCCAATTTTGGATCGTATACTTTGTTTACAATCATACCGCGGTTGTTTTTCAAATCACACTGAAACAACAAACGAGCCTTGTCAACGTTATCCAAATCACCGGTACTAACGGTTCCGTCTTTCAACTGATAAACCAAATATCCTTCAAACTTATAAGTGCGAAGCTTATTTGTTGCATCTCTATACTTTTCTACATAGTTTTCGATTTTACCAGAATTGGTATTCATAAACTTCATTACCAATTCCTGTTCAAGCTCTTGGATTTCAATATCTGGAGCATTTGGACCATCCAAAATTTTGAAGTTGTTGTTGAACAACGTTTGTGCTTTGTCACTCGCCAATTGCAATAAGCGAAGTGAACCTGTTCCCATACAAGGTGAACCTGCACCACCGCTTGTAGTACGAGCCCAAACAACACCCACGGTAATACGCTGTGTTTGTCCTGGACGCAAAGTGAAAGGACCTGTTGACTGAATGAAACGTCTATCTCCAGGTTTGTTACCTGCTGATTTTTCATCCCAACACTCGGTTGGGTAGGCAGGATCGGTATTGGCAGGGAACATATACTTGGCTGGCTTTGAACCACCAAATCCTGTTCCGCCATACGTTACATTTTGACCGCCCAACCATTTTCCTTGCAACAAATTATAATACTCAATCGCTTCACCTGGATTTCCACGCACCGGATCCGAGTCATTGTTGTAATACATAAAGTGACTCAATCCCATTTGGTTACCTGCAGAATCCGTTGGACCTTCAAAGTAATCAACACCAATGGTTGGTGGATTCAAACCATAGCCTAAAACACCTTCATCATCATCGTCACCATTGTAACAGAATCCCAATCCGCGACCCACATCACAACCTACGTAGTCATCGGCGTAGTTACCCAAATCGGCATCAACCCACTGACCCATGTAACAATCTTTCAACGTTGTAAATCCACGGTTAATAATCTTAGAACCGTAAAAAGTCATATTGTTAACCTCGTCGTTTGTGCTAAATGCAAACGCGGTAGTCTGAACTTCTATACCAATTGCTTGACCTTGAGTTTCCGAGTGAATGTTACCTTTATCGTTATAAACCCACCAGATAAACATATCAGGCTGCTTGTCAACTCCATTGTCGATAGAAGGTCTGCGATCATCCAATACGGGGTGTTCCCCAGAAAAAGGATCATACACACCATCGGGAGTAATTTCTTTGTACGGTGCCAAATAATTTGCTTCGTTACCATACAATACAGCACGCTGTCTTCCCGCTGGCCAGTCACGAATACCGGCACTTTGGGTTAAATATTTGCTACTTTCAAACTCTTCCAACTCATCGCGAGTCACCTTCCACATTTTATCATACGTCTTACAACGCACTGGATCGGTAGCTGCCGTGGTAGTATCCAAAGGACCTGGCCAGAAGTCAGAACCTTTCTGACGGTAGGTCATCGCAGCCAATTTCAAACTTCCACCGTTATCACGTCCGCCTATCCAAATGGCACCCGAAAACAATGAATGCTTACGCACTGCATTTGGGTCAGTTACCTTGGGAATTTCATATTTTGGATTATTCAAATCCCACCACATATCGCCACCATTTAATAATTTGGTACGTACGTTGTTTACATCCAAATCCGCACTTTGAGAAGCGGGTTCGCAAGTATTGGCAAACTGACCGGCCCTACGATCAACCCGTGGGCTATTGGACCTGCCATTCAAGTTAAGAATGGGACGTGCGATCGACATTTGAGCCAACATCGCACTGAACAAAATTAAACCTAATCGTTTCATACTGTAAATTCTTTAAAGATTAATTGAAATTAATACGCAAACCCACTTTGATAGTTCTTGGTGCACCCAAGTTCCCCGTCTGGGAGTTTAACAAAATTTTATATAGATCAACATAACTCTGTGCATCAATCTGATTCTTGGCCAACAATTGACCTTGAGGTGAATTGATAAATCCATCATCCAAAGGCTGACCTGTGTAAGGATAAACTGACACAACGTTGTAGGCATTCAACACGTTTGATATGATAAAGAACACGTTCATAAGCAATGGTTGAACTTTATCCTCTCTGTTGAAGCGCAATCCTTTGGTAATGTTGATATCAAATGTTTGATTCCATGGCAATCTCGCACCAAATGGAACACCCTTAATCCTAGAACGATCTACAGCACCAATCTGAACTGGGTTAATCGTTGGCGTATAAGGAGTACCACTATATGAGTTAGAGATGATGTTAAAGCTCGCATATTTGAAGATTTCTTTGCCTTTCCAACGAGGTCCATTATACATGTTCTTCTTCGTAATCGGGTTGATACCGCCGCCCCAAGCCCAAGTTGCGCTGAACTTAACGTTATGACGAATATCCAATTCACCCAATGGAATTACATTTCTAAGGTTAGGCTGGTTACTTGCTATCAATGCCGCCTGAGAGTTGATGTTTGATCCCGTTCCATCCGCAAACTGCATCATGTAACTCGCAACCAAAGAAAATGGCCCTGGCATGTTACCCTTACCACCAATGTCGTTCATCACGTATGTTCCACGGAATCCAGTGACAGTGGAGAAATCGATGTTACGGTAAGTAGTATAGGTTACAGGATATCCTTGGCTGATTTGATACAAACCAAAATCTTTTCTATTTTCACTGTACGATGCAGCGATTTCCAAACCGCGATCCTTCTTCTTACCCATGATTTGCTTGTACCCCACTTCGTAATCTGTTTTGATACGAGGCTTTAAGCTACCATTAGAAATAGTAGAGCCCTGACGGTTTTTCAAGTAGTACAACTCATCAATCGACAAGAACGACGCACCTGAGTTTGGTCGCTGTGCCAACACATCATAACTAACATAGAATGATTTTCTTCCTGGCTCCAACGGAAAAGAGAACCAAATACGTGGCAACAAATTCACAGCAGGTAGGAAGTCTTCTAAGGCGTCTTTGGTTAACTCCTGTTTGTTGGGGTTTACCAAATAAGGCGCGATACGACCGTTACTGGTTTGGTTAGCCAAGAATTCCGCGCTGCGCAATTCAGAACCATCCGCATTAAACCACTTATCTCCGTCTCTGTAACCAATAATCTTCGTTGGTGCTTCAATATCGTTTACATAAACTTTAAAGTCATCACCGATATTATTCGGATGCAAAATATCCAAACCATTGATTTGCTTTACTTCACCTTTGGTTTTGATTGGATACAATGTATAAGGATCTTTCAACACCAATTGGTTGGCGTCATATCTTTCCATACGCAATCCCAAACGGAAAACAAGGTCTTTGAACTGGAACTGATCCTGCAACCAAGCAGCAATATACACCGGCTGGAAAGCTCCAATGGTGCGCTGTGTTTTGTTGTTTAAAAATTGTTCGATACTTGGCTTGCCCGCAACGCGATTTCCTAAGTAATCGTATCCAAAGTAACTCACATAACTATTACCATTATTCAACAACTCGTCGGCATTGAACATGTCTAACTTGAAATCCGAAGGCGCAAAAGAATTAACATCTACAAAAGTGCGCTCATCAATCTTGTTGCCATAGACATCCGTAGCACCGTCTTGAATTAATTTATCCCTGAAATTACGGTCGAACTGCGATTGATCACCATAGTTAATCAAACGATTGTAACGAACGGTATCCGTAAACTGACCGTTAGCATCATAACTCAAAATAGGATTAGAAAAATCCAATTCTGAGATGTGTTTGTTCATCAACTGACGCATCAAAATCCACAAACCATTTGCACCCAATCCGTATCCACGGTTAATTTGTTGCTCATAATAAAACCCTGCCTGTAAATCGTGTTGGGTCCTTTCACGTCCTCCAACAGTTTTACCTTTCACACTCATCTGACCTACTGCGAACAAACCATAACGCTCTGCACTAGACTTACTCCAACCTGATGTGTTACCACCTGGGGTATTGTGCAAAGAATACACGGCATTGGGGTTCATACCGTTCACCAATCCTTGACTTGCCAATAATGTATTGATTCCATTAATATTGAAACCTCTACCGTTGTAATAGTCATAGATACTCTGTGTGTATTTAGCTCTTACCGGATTCAATTCACTTGCCGTGTAAGTCATCAATGTATCCATGTTTCCAACTTGCTCCCAATAGTTCCTCAACTGGACATAATTTCCAAACTGATCACGCATAATCTTAGGCTCCCTGTTTGGATTCTGCTGCGGATCATTGTTAGAATATGCAAAAACCGCCGTAGGGTAGGATTTGAATTGACCAATATATCCGTAGTTAAAAATATTGTCCATGTGAACCGCATCTCTAG
>JBEGUW010000154.1:0-32621 GCA_041178665.1 Bacteroidota bacterium | reverse complement strand
CGCCGAGCGCCTTCCCCAAAACCAACACATCGGGAATAACATCGTATTGCTGAAATGAAAACAAAGACCCTGTCCTACCCATCCCCGTTTGGATTTCATCAAATATTAATAAAGCACAATGCTCTGTGCACTTTTGTCGTACCGCCTGTAAATATTCTACATTCGCCAATTTCACGCCCCGTTCCGCTTGAATGGTTTCCACCACCACCCCCGCAATTTTATCCCAAGGCAATGAATCCAAAGCCTCAATATCGTTTTGTCCTATGAAATGAACCGATGGCAATAATGGCCTGAAGGCTTGAGAATAATATTCATTGCTCATCAAACTCAAAGGACCCTGCGAACTTCCGTGGTAGGCATCTTTTTGAGCAACAAAATCCGTTCTACCGGTTACGCGCTTTGCTAGTTTCATCGCCCCGTCGATGGCTTCGGCGCCCGAGTTGACAAAATAGCAGCAGGAAAGCGATTCGGGTAAGTGCGATGCCAATGCCGCAGCATACATACTTTGGGGTGTTTGAACGGTTTCCCCATAGACCATCACATGCATATAGGCTTGTGCTTGTTCAATCACAGCGCTTACAACAGAAGGGTGTTGATGACCCACATTGCAAACCGAAATGCCCGCAATTAAATCCAGATAGCGCTTGCCGTTTTCATCAAACAAGTAATTGCCTTCCGCTTTAACGACATGTAAGGCCATCGGGTTTGGGCTAGTTTGCGCCTGGTGTTGTAAAAATGCTTTTCGCGGATGAATATGCATGCCACAAAGTTAAATCAGTTTTGTTGGTACGATGGTTTATAAAAAAAGAAAGCCCCTCGTTTAGAACGAGGGGCTTTCTTTTTTGAAAGTAATTCTAATTAGATGTTCGCGTTCAAATCAGCACCTGCTTTAAATTTCGCAACTTTCTTAGCAGCGATTTTAATTTCAGCACCAGTTTGTGGGTTACGGCCAGTACGTGCATTACGCTCGCTTACTGAAAACGTTCCGAATCCTACCAAGATAACTTTGTCACCTTTTTTCAAGGCTTCAGCAGTGGCAGATGTGAAGCTGTTCAATGCAGAAGCAGCTTGAGCTTTGGTAATGCCAGCATCGCCAGCCATTCTTCCAATTAAATCTGATTTGTTCATTTTATATGATTTTAGTTTTTGTTAATGTTCCAAAAGTAAACAAGGGATTTAGTTTGTCAAGTGCAGTGAATACACATGTACAATGAACTTTTACACGAGAAATTAACAATTTGAAAAAAAACGGAGTCCGTTTTTACGCAATCATCTGATTTACAACACGATACAACATGTCGTTTGGCTCACTTCTATTCCACACTATTTTGGCAGAACTGTAGTAAATACTGCGATTTTCTGCAATTTGTGATAATTTATTAAGTATTTCCGACTCGTTTTTCCCCGAAAACATAGGGCGTAGGGCCAATTCAGCACCGATGCGACCCACTAAAACCTCAAGAGACGTGTTCAAAAAGAGCGTAAGGCCATGAATTTTCATCCAATCCATGTTGCCGTGATACGCCGCGGTGCCCCCTCCACAGCCTACAACCACGTTCTCCATGCGAAGTGTATCGCGCAAACACTTTGCCTCCGTTTCCCTAAAAAACTCCTCACCGTGGGTTTCAAAAATCACCGAAACCGTCATCTCCAACTGAGATTCAATCATCTGATCCAAATCCACAAAGGTCCAACCCAATTTATTGGCCAACCATTTTGCGGTTGTCGTTTTTCCTGATGCCGGCAATCCAACTAAGTAAAGTTTATTCATATCTCACGCGAGGGTCAATCCAAACATACAACAGTTCTGTAATCGTATGCAGAATAAAGAACACACAAGCTGTGAATAAAACCGCCCCCATCACCACCGGAAAGTCGGATTGTTGCAATGCTTCAATCGTCACTTTCCCCAAACCCCTCCATTGAAAAATATATTCTGTAAAGAAGGATCCCGCCAACAAACTGCTAAACCACCCGCCCACACTCGTAATTAGCGGATTCAACGCATTTGGTAATGCATGTTTCCAGGTTGCTTGCCAGGTGGATAATCCTTTTGCTTTGGCAGACCGTACAAAATCTTGGGCAAGCATCTCAACCATGGTATTTCTTGTCAGTTGGATAAAAACCGCCAAAGGCCTAATCCCCAAAGCCAAGGCAGGTAAAATCATATTCGACCAAATCAATGTGCGACTTTCACCCATTTCATCGATTTCCCACAAACTACCCGTCATTGGTAAGCCCGTATATTCATGCCACACAAATCCAAACAGCCACGAAAACAACATCGCAGAGAAAAAGCTGGGCATCGAAATTCCAATAGCAGATGATCCTACAATTATGTGATCCACCCATTTCCCCTGTCGCATCGCCGCCCAAACCCCCAAAGGAATCCCTATGGCCAAAGCGAGCAACATGGCCGCTATCGCCAAGACCATCGTCCCAATAAACGCCTGAAACAACATACCACCCACAGGCTGCTTGCTCTGAAACGATGTCCGCAGGTAAGGCCATTTTATCCAACACTGTGTTTTGCCCTTGCTCAAACCAAAACCGGTAAGCATCGACAATTTCTTGGAGCTACTATCGTAAAAAGAAAGGGGCGATAAATCGTTGATATAATAAAGCGCTTGTTTACTCAAAGGTTCATCCAAACCCAATTCGGCAACGATGGCGGCTTTCGTCTTTGCGTCTGCCCGTTGAGAAGTAAGCATCTCTTCGGCGTTTGGCATCGCTTGGAACAACACAAAAATGAACAAGACCAATCCCAACAGCACTGAAAATAAAAAAGCAATTTTCTTAGCGATAGATTTCATGTGTGTCCGATTTTAGCCCAATCCAAAAAAACATCCTACGTTCAATCCCATCTATGGGTTAGAATGATAGAAGGTTCTATTTCTGGTCTTTTAGTTTTTCCGCCGCTTGCATCAACTCCTCAATATCCTCAACTTCTGGCAAATCCCGTCCGCTCCATTTTCCTAGGATTTCCGCGCCTTTTAGGAAGAAGACCGTAGGATTATACCTAGCCATCGTCATTAACATCTTTTGATCGGCAGAATAAAACGTCACAGGCAACTTATTTGCTTTTGCAAACTCGCCAGCCGGCTGATCCGATGATGCGGTTAACGGATAAATCCTAACCCCATGCGCATTTCCCCAAGTAAACAAGGCACGCAATTCATCCATTCCTCCAGTATAGGCTTGGTCGATGTACGGAGCAACATACACTAGTTGATACCCCTCGGCATTTAAGAACGAATCTTTCATGTCGGCCCCGGTCTGATTGTTATTTATGGCAAAATCGTGAATAGGCGACTTATATCCTTCGATTACCAATTTCTTCCGTTGAGATTTTGCGGCATCAAATTGATACCCCTCTCCCATTTTGGCTTCAAATTCGGCGGTGGTGCAAGTAATTGAATCGGTACCACCCTGTTTATTTGGCTTGTACAATACCCAAGTAATTTCGATGCTATCGCTACTTCTTTCACCCTCTGGAACAAAGGTCATTACTGTTTTGATGTTGTTTCCAATTTTATACGGCAAGAAATCCCAAACGGGCAGATACATATAACAGTAAACGCCAAAGGCCAATGTCAAAACGCTCAACACCCCCATCAATTTCACACCAAATGGCTTAGAGAACCAAGGGATATTGAGTTTGACTCCAGCA
Source organism: Bacteroidota bacterium (assembly GCA_041178665.1). GTDB lineage: Bacteria > Bacteroidota > Bacteroidia > NS11-12g > UBA955 > UBA955. Next base: position 28,951 of record JBEGUW010000154.1, on the reverse strand, counting down.
ATCATTATCAAAATCAATCCGCTCAATACCAAATCCTTATAGAAGGAGTGCCAAGGCTTCAATTTCAAGAAATCACCAAAACAACCGCAGTCGGTCACTTTGTTGAAGTAGGCACTATAGCCAGTTAAGAAAGTAAAGAATAGTATCAAAACCGCAGTAATGGCAATTGTAAGACGCATATTCCAGCCAATCAACATCGCAAGACCCAACAATACTTCCAACGCACAGAAGAAAACGCTCAAATACAAACTGTAATCCTTGGACCATTTAAAGAAATCAAATAATGAACCGTTGGGCTTGGCGAAAGCAGCAACATTAACTGCCGCACTTTCAGAAACGGAGATATCTTCCCATGTCAGGGGTTCCGCATTAGATGAGTCACCACCCGGCATTCCGACCATCGGTGCTGGGAACGATAAATGTCCGACATTCTTTAGACTACTAAGCTTTCCATCCGATGGCAAATCTTGACCGGGCGTAAGAGCCACAAATTCAAAATCATACGATTTAGGCATTGGCAAAAGCACATCCAAAGTGGTCTCCGCAACGGATGAACCACCCCAACTGCATCGAACATTGATTTTTGGCAAAACGGCTGTCCCATCGCCCCCATCAAGAACACCTTGGGCTTCCACAACCATTTCTTTCTCGGTATCGAAGCTATACAACACCGTTTTTTGGTCGATGATTTTCTTCCCTTGCGAAAACACCACCAACCGCATCGAGTCTTGGGAAGTAGCTAAATCCTGTGCAAAGACGTCAAAATATTCGTTGAGTTTGATCCCAAAACCGCTAGGATCGTTCAATTTTACTATCCCAGAAAACACAAACAGTGCTCCGGTTAAAAATCTGGCAATCAAATAAGGTATCCGCATCTTGTTTTTATAATCGTATTAAGGCAAATATCGCATAATTAATAATATCTTGATAATTGGCATCGGAACCTTCGCTCACGGAAGTTTTTCCGGCGTTGTCCTCTATCTGTTTGATGCGTGCAATTTTCACCAAAATCATATCGGTGAAGCTGCTGATTCTCATCTCGCGCCAAACCTCACTGTAATCTGTATTCTTCAAAAGCATCAAATCGCGGGTTTTCTCTGCCCATTCATCGTAAACCTTGGCAATTTCGTCAATCCCTTCAGGATCCTTTTTCAATCCAATGTAATGCAACTGAATTAGAGCAATCAAACTATAATTCACAATGCCCATAAACTCGCCGCGCACATCATCGCCAACGGCATTTCTACCTGTTTCTTCGATGTTGCGAATTCGCTGCGCCTTGATATAAATCTGATCTGTGAGACTAGAAGGACGAAACAACCGCCAAGAGGTGCCATAATCTTGATTTTTCTTCAAAAACACTTCCCTACAGGCGTTCAAAACATGGGTATATTCTTGCTTGGTGTTGCTCATAAAAATGCGAAGATAATGGCTATATTGCAATTATGCAGACGTTCGAAGAACTCTATCAAAAACTCAATACAGAACAGCAACTTGCCGTTGATGCCATTGAAGGGCCTGTCATGGTTATCGCGGGTCCTGGGACCGGGAAGACTCAAATCTTGGCCACACGGATTCTGAATATTCTGAAAAAAACAGATACGCAGCCACAAAACATCCTTTGCCTCACCTATACCGAAGCGGGTTCCACTGCGATGCAAAAACGACTCAGCCAATTTATGGGTCCAGATGCTTACAAAGTCCCCATTTACACATTTCATGGGCTTTGCAATAAAATCATTCAAGACTATCCTGAAAAATTCTCATGGCGCGTGCTGCGTGTATTGGACTAATTGGATAAAATCGACTTGGTGCAAGGACTCATCGAAAAGCTCCCCGCCCAATCGATCCTGAAATCGTACAATGAAGATGCGCAACAGATCCGTAAGGATTTAACCAAGTTATGGGCGCTAATGCAATCGGAAGAAATCGATGCGTCGCAAATCAATGATTGGATCACGTTTCTCAGCGATCAAGACAATTATAAGCTGGCATTCCCGAACCACACATATAAAGTGAACCGTGCGCCTAACATGGCTGGTGATCTAAAAATGAAGGATTACGACCAAGCGATGACATCGTGGAAAAAGGCAAAAGCGGCTGCTGACCTTTACGAGAATTACAAAGAAGCAAAAGCGGCGGCGGGCTTGTATGAATTTTCTGATATGTTGGAATGGGTGGCGAAGGCGTTTGATACAGACGAGGAACTACTGATTACCTACCAAGAGCAGTTTCAATATATTCTGGTGGATGAATACCAAGATACGAGTGGAATCCAAAATCACATTTTGTATAAGCTTATTGATTATTGGCAAGACGAACCCAATTGCTTTGTGGTGGGCGATGACGACCAGAGCGTTTATGCTTTCCAAGGAGCGAAAGTGAGTAACATGCTCAAATTTGCTGAGAAATACGAAACCCATTTAAAGACAGTGGTTTTGGTGAAAAATTATCGCAGTACGCAGCCCATCTTAGATAGTGCGAAACGATTGATCGATAAAAACACATTGCGCTTGGTGAATCAGATGAAGGGGTTAAGTAAGGATTTAGTTGCCAGCGGTGAGAACTTGAAATACCCTCAGTTGGTGCCAAGCAATAACCTATTCAACAATGAATTTCACGAAGCGGTTGGTGTGGCCGAAACTATCAAAAAACTTATCGCCGAAGGTGAAACACCCAATGAAATCGCAGTATTGTTTCCTCAGAACAAGCACGCCTTGGTTTTGGCCGATGCGTTTAACGCCGTAGAGGTTCCTTTTGTGATTCACAGACCGGTGAATATCCTAAATGAAACATTGATCCAACATTTAATCAATTGGTTGGAATACCTGTCGCTAGAATTAGAAATGCCTAACAGCGGGGAACATTTAATCTACAAATTATTGGTCAGCCCGCTCTATGATATCAGCAGTTTTGAGGTAAATCAAATGTCGGTTAGCATCTATGCCGACCGATCAAGCAGCCGAAAAGACGGCAAAGAAAAATACACCTGGCGTGAGCATATTCAAAAAATCATCAAGTCGCCTACCCAGGGCGATATGTTCACAAATTCACCGTCTGAGGCATTAAAAGAACTTTGGAACAACATCGAAGTATGGATTAAAGAAGCGAGTTGGCTCACAGTTCCAGAGTTGATTCGCGACATATACAGCAAAGGGGGGTACTTGGCGTATGCATTGAAGTCGCATGATCAGGAATGGACATTAGAAGTGTTGCAGACATTTATGGCATTTGCCATCAGAATGAGTGAGAAAACCCCATTTATGAAGCCTCACGAATTTATTGCGACGGTGAAAAAGATGATCAACAACGACATTACGGTTCCATTAGAAAAGCGCATTGGAACTGCGGAAGGGGTTCAGTTCATTACAGCGCACAGCAGTAAGGGCTTAGAGTTCGAGCATGTTTTTGTAGTCCGCGCCAATCAAACAGAATGGGAAAAAAGCGATACAGGGAGGATGCCATATCGAATCTTATCGTTGATACATGGGAAAAGCATCCAACTAAAAAATGCGACGAGCGATGAGGAAAGCAGTGAAGAACGACGTAGGTTGTTTTATGTCGCCATTACCAGAGCAAAGAAAACCTTACATATCAGCTACAATCAGAAACGTATTACGGCTACAAAGGTGAGCGATGCGATTGCTTCAACTTTTGTTTCGGAAGCGTTGGAATCAGAGGCGAGCGAATGCACAACGATACCTAGTGAACGATTGATTTTCACCAATCAGGCCATGTTATTGCGAACATCGAAACCGAAGTTAAAATCCGACAAAATGGAGTGGATTGCGAGCAGAACAGCCAATTTCAAGTTCTCACCATCCACTTTATATAGCATTTTGGAGTGTGGATTGAAATTCTATTTCACGCGGATTGTTAGAGTACCCGATGCACCCTCTCCTGCTGCGGCATTTGGAACGGCGATGCACGGAGCGATGCACAAATGGGTAGATCGATGGACGAAAGACAAGGTTTGGATGAGTGAATCCGATTTGAAAGTGCAGTTCGACAAAGAGATGTACAAGGAAAGGCACGCATTTAACGAGAAGCAATTCAATCTAAGAATGCAGCAAGGACATGATGTATTGCCGGCCTATTATCTAGCGAGGAAAGACGAATTCAAGCAATACAGTTTGGTTCAAACGGAGAGGATGATTAACGCGGTGATTGACGGGGTGAATATTTCAGGCTTTTTGGACAAGATGATTTTTGATGGCAATCGGGTTACTGTGGTCGATTACAAAACGGGGAAACCGGAAAATTCCGCGAAGAAGGCGGCCCCTCCGGGGCCGCGCAGCCAAGGAAAACTGCCGAACGCCTATTGGTTCCAATTGGGTATCTATCAACTCATGAGCAATTTACAGCCGGGAAAATCTTGGCAATGCAACATGGCCCTCATCGATTGCATCGAAAAAGATGAAAAGGGGGAATTTCCGCTCATCAAACTACATTACGATGACGATCAAAATAAATTGCTTCGAGAATGGATTGCTAAAGCCAACCATCAACTACAAACCTTGGAATTCATGAATGGTTGCGGGAAAGCAGAATGCTATTGGTGCAATTTTGCAAAACAAACGGAACAGGTAATATTGATGCCACGGGAAGCCGACCATGAGGAAGGTAACACGTCAGAAACGGATTAAAGTCCCAGTTTCCGGCACGCTTTTTCAGAGCACAACTCCTCTGCTTTCTTACGACTGTGGTTTACTTCGGTGAACCATATTTCCTCGTCTATCACCAAACTTACAGAATGTAAATCATTCCGATTTTCCACTTGCGACTCACTATCAAACCTCAATACCTTGTGGTTTTGCTGCGCCCATTTCATCACCAAGGCTTTGTGTGAAACGGCTGTGGCCATAAGCTTTTCCATATCCAAATACTGACCTACCAAGCGCTGACTGACAAACTCTCGAGCGGCCAAAAAACCTTTGTCCAAATAAATCGCACCGATAAGAGCCTCCAGGGCATTGCCACCGATGGTTTTCATGGCGATTTTGTTGGAATGAAGATCCCGTTTTATGTCCATAATCTCCACCAAACCGAGTTTACTTGCCAAATAACCCAACTGCTCCCGGTTTACAATTCGGGTGCGCATCTCTGTTAAAAAGCCTTCATTTTTTTTGGGGAACTGCTTAAATAAAATTTCGGCGACAACGGCATCCAAAATTGCATCGCCAAGAAATTCTAGTCGTTCGTTGTTTTTAATTTGATCTACACTGCGGGGGTCCGACATAGAACTATGCCTAAGTGCCTCCTGATAGATGCGAAGTTTACCCGGTTTTATTCCCGTAACTCGGTAAATTTTATTGGAAAGTGGGTTGTTTCCGAGAAATTGTGATAGCAAACCCTTCAATGTGTAAGGATTAGTCCTCGAATTTTTTGAAAATCACAGATCCATTGTGTCCGCCAAATCCAAAAGTGTTGCTCAAGGCGGCTCTCACTGTACGTTTCTGAGCGACATTGAACGTAAAATTCAAATTGGGGTCGAATTCTGGGTCATCGGTAAAGTGGTTGATTGTTGGAGGAATAATATCTTCACTTACAGCGAGGATACAAGCCAATGCTTCGATGGCACCTGCGCCACCCAGCAAATGTCCTGTCATACTTTTTGTACTACTGATGTTCAGATTGTATGCATTTTCTCCAAAAACCGAAAGGATAGCCTTACTTTCAGCGATATCACCTAGTGGGGTACTTGTACCATGCACGTTGATATAATCGATGTCTGATGGAAGCATACCGGCATCTTCCAAGGCCACTTTCATCACATTGCAAGCGCCCAATCCTTCGGGGTGAGGAGCTGTCAAGTGATACGCATCAGCGGTCATTCCACCACCAACAATTTCCGCATAAATTTTTGCTCCACGGGCTTTGGCGTGTTCATAATCCTCTAGAATTATTGCCGCAGCGCCTTCTCCCATGACAAAACCATCCCGATCATTATCAAACGGACGACTGGCGGTCATGAAATCATCATTTCTTTCACTCAACGCTTTCATGTTTGTAAAACCTCCAACTGAAGGTTCATTCACACTGGCTTCCGAACCACCAGAAACGATAGCATCGGCTTTGCCTAAACGAATGAGATTAAAGGCATCAATCAACGCGTGGGTTGAGGATGCACAAGCAGATACCGTACAATAATTGGGGCCTCTGAATCCGTGTTTGATGCTGATAAAACCTGGGGCGATATCAACAATCATTTTAGGAATAAAAAAGGGCGAGAAACGCGGAGTCCCGTCGCCCCTTGCATAGTCTACAATTTCAGCGAAGAACGTGGAGAGACCACCGATTCCGGCGCCCCAAACCACACCAATGCGATCCGGATTATACGTTTGCTGCAATATCCCACTGTGATGAATCGCCTCGTCGGCGGCCACCATGGCATACTGGGTAAAAGGATCCATTTTTCTTGCCTCTTTGCGATCGAAAAAATCTTCAGTATTGAAGTTTTTTACCTCACAGGCAAATTTCACCTTGAACTTTTCAGTGTTGAAGCGGGTAATTAGCCCAGCTCCACTGACACCAGTGCGCAATCCATGGAAGAATGAGTTTACATCATTCCCCAACGGTGTAATGGCACCTAGGCCAGTAACGACAACTCTCCGGAGTTGCATAGATTATTTCTTGTTTTCTTCGATGTAACGAATGGCTTCGCCTACCGTCTGAATTTTCTCAGCCTGATCGTCTGGGATGCTGATGTCGAACTCTTTTTCAAATTCCATAATCAACTCTACGGTGTCTAATGAATCGGCACCCAAGTCGTTGGTGAAGCTAGCATCAGTTACTACTTCACTTTCCTCAACGCTGAGCTTATCAACGATAATGGCTTTTACTTTTTCTGCAATTTCTGACATGATCTTATTTTTTGATTTGAGTTGCAAAGAAACATTTTTTTCGTGACATACAACATTAAAATTATTTTTGTGGCACACTTTGTCAGCAAAACGTATCAAATCGACCCAGTTGGGGGCAGAAATCGAGCTCGATATCTTCGCCGTCCACGCCCAAATACCGCCACATTACATGGCTTGGTGTCTAGATGACACTTTTTCTTCAAAATTTCAACGGCAAGACGATACCTTTTCAGTATTTTTGTCGAAGATTACAGAATCAAAGCATGTAGAGTACTACTTTGAAGGCAGTGAATCCGTCTGTGAAATGTGGCTAGTGGAGAATAAAGGAAGCGGCGGAGTTCTTTACAGTGGTAAACCTACACCTGATTACTGGTTGCTTTTGCGTGCAGCAGATGAATTGGGGGGCACAGATGAGTGGATAAACGGACTAAAAACGATACAATCCATCCAAATGAGCTACATTTTCCCGATTGAGAAACATGCGAAACTGACATGGTTAAGGGCTTTGAGTCATCTGTAATGGAAGAAAAGCACCATGTATCAAGGTAAATTTAACAAAACAAAAATTGTCGCCACCATCGGACCTGCAACCAGCAGCGTTGAAATGTTGGAAAAAATCATTCTCGCCGGTGTTGATGTATGTCGTCTCAACTTCTCTCATGGCACCTACGAGCAACATCAGGAAGTCATCAATAACATCCGCACGGTCAATGAAAAATTGGGTTCGAACATTGCTTTATTGCAAGATTTACAAGGGCCAAAATTGCGTATTGGCAAGGTGGATGGAGAAATTCATTTGGTTGAAGATCAATTTATTCTAGTAACTACCGAGGAGCAAATCTCCACATCAGAGATGCTTTTTGTGAGTTATAAGCGTTTGGTGCAAGATTGTAAAACCGGTGAGCGAATTTTATTGAACGATGGCAAGGTCTCTCTTGAGTTTGTTGAGAAGATCAATGAAACAACTTTGAAAGCCAAGGTGATAGCGGGTGGCCCATTGTCATCAAACAAAGGATTTAATTTGCCCGATTCCAACCTCACTGTCCCCTCCTTAACCAAAAAGGATTTGGCCGATTTGGAGTATGGTTTGTCGCAAGAAATGGATTGGGTTGCATTGAGTTTTGTGCGATCTGCCGATGATATCATCGAACTAAAACGATTAATTGCTTTAAAAGGCACGCACACCAAGGTGATTGCGAAAATCGAAAAGCCCGAAGCAGTTGCCAATATTGACGAAATAATCAAAGTCTCTGATGGTATTATGGTTGCGCGAGGAGATTTGGGTGTAGAAGTTCCGATGCAGCGCGTTCCGTTGATACAAAAAAAGATCGTTGAAAAGTGTTTGGCCGCGGCAAAACCGTGTATTATCGCCACGCAAATGATGGAATCGATGATTGTAGACAGCATGCCTACCCGTGCGGAAATCAACGATGTCGCGAATGCCGTACTTGATGGCGCCGATGCCTTAATGCTATCAGCCGAAACCAGCGTTGGTAAGCACCCATTGCGCGTTATCGAAATCATGAGTAGTATTATTACCGACGTAGAAAGCGACCGTAGGACATACTACAAAGGGGTTAAGCCTACCAACGACTCCCCCACTTTTGCCAGCGATGAGATTTGTTTTACTGCGGTTAGGATGAGCGACCACTTGCACGCATCAGCGATTGTTGCGATGACAAAATCTGGATTTACCGGTTTCCGGGTGGCCAGTTATCGTCCGGAAGCCAATGTTTACATTTTCACCGACAACAAACGATTGCTTGCAACGCTGAACTTAGTTTGGGGTGTACGAGGTTTTTTCTACGATAAATTTGTGAGTACCGATGATACGTTTCAGGACGTTGTTGACATTTTAAAAGAAGAGAAACAGGTGCAATCAGGTCAGTATGTAATCAATTGCGCCAGCATGCCAATTCATAAAAAACAGCGTACCAACACGATCAAAGTAACTTTGGTTGATTAACCCAGGGATATTGGTTCCCATGTATATTTGTATCAACAACCCCCATTAAAATGGAAGAAGTATTCGTCAATAAGGTCGCTAACAGTGGATTAATTACTTTCAATTTGGAGGAGTATTTCCCGACGGGTGATAGAAAATACATCGACATAAAGGACATTCTTTTCATGGGAATGGTGTTGAAAGAAAAGGACTTCAGGGATTGGGTAATAACTCATGATTGGTCCGAATATCAAAATTGCTTTGTTGCTATTGGTTGCAGCGCCGATGCCATCGTCCCTACATGGGCTTACATGCTCATGACAGCGAAGTTGTCGGGGATCGCTACTGAAGTCGTCTTTGGCGATTTACAAGCCCTAGAAGCCGTTTTATGGCGAAATGCGTTGAGTAAAGTGGATTTGACTCCGTATGTAGAGGGTAAAATAGTGGTGAAAGGCTGCGGCGATTTGCCTGTAACGGCAGCGGCTTATTCAGAAATCACTCGATTGCTAGCGCCGATGGTAAAAAGTATCATGTACGGCGAACCTTGTTCAACGGTTCCAGTATTTAAATCAAAAGCGATTTAAACAAGTAATTTCACTGTGAAATCATAGTGAAAACATCAATAAAATAGTGGATTTTTGTAGAATGCTAAGGATGATTTTCACCTTGGGACTTGTACTAGTTTCCATCTCAACCATGACAGTTTCAGCCAAAACTAACAGCGCACCTCGCGTTCATTACAACATCAAAATAGAATCGCCACACAGCCATTACGCAAAGGTCACGCTGCGCATTGAGGATGTAAAGCCCGGCGCGATGGATATCTACATGCCCATTTGGACACCTGGCAGTTATTTGGCCCGCGAATTTGCAAAAAACGTAGAATCGGTAAATGCCATTGGACTTACTGCCGATGAATCGCTAATGGTATTTGCGGAAAAGCCAATCAACTTTGGCAAAACCGTTGAATTCACCAAAACGAATAAAAATACTTGGCGCATTATGGTCCCCAAGGGGGTTCAGAGTGTGGAATTCACTTATTCTGTTTATTGTTTTGAGTTGAGCGTACGCACCAGCTTTATCGACGATGACCAGGCTTTGTTGAATATGGCTTCGGTATTGATGACCGTGAAAGGATCTGAGCATTTGGGCGGTGATTTGTCCATTGATCATCCAGTGCGATGGTTTAGTATTGCGACAGCGCTCGACCCAATCAACGAACCCTCCGCTGATGTGCATCCAATGTCGACGAATATGGATCTTCATGCGAACGACGTCAAAAAGCCCACGGCAACAGAATTAGAATTTGGCACATCGCATACCGACTTTACCTACCCCAATTTTGATGATTTGGTTGATGCACCCGTTCAGTTGGGGAATTTCGAAAAATTAAGATTTGACGTCGATGGAATTCCGCATGAGGTCGCCCTGGTGGGTGTTAACAACTCCAACAAGGAAAAACTCGCAAAAGACATGCAATTGATGTGTACCACGATGAAAGACATCATTAAGGAACACCCTTGCAAACGCTATACTTTTATCGTGCAGAACGTGGAAAATGGCGGCGGCGGTTTGGAGCATAAAAACAGCACGGTTCTGATGATGAGTCGTTGGGCTTATACAGACGCGTCGAGATACAAAGGATTTTTGGGATTGGTTGCCCATGAATATTTCCATTTGTGGAATGTGAAGCGCATCCGTCCGATCGAATTGGGACCCTTCAAATACGGCGAAGAGAACTATACCAGCATGTTATGGCTTGCAGAGGGGATAACGAGCTACTACGACGAGCTAGCGCTTTTGAGAGCAGGCATCGTATCGCACAAAGAGTTCTTAGGGTCGATGGCTGGCTATATCAACGCCCACGAAAACCGCATGGGGGCTCGTGTTGCAACAATTACCGAGATGAGTCACGACGCTTGGATTAAGGAATATCGACCCAATGAGAATTCAAAAAATAGCACTTATAGTTATTATTCAAAGGGTGTGATTGTTGGATTTCTGTTTGATGCTTGGATTTCGGCGAACACGGGCGGCAGTAAGCACTTGGACGATGTGATGCACTATTTATGGCGCAATTTTTATGCGAATAAGGCTTTGGGGCCAGAGGGTGCCGGAATTACAGAAAAGGATTTTATTACTGCAGTGAAAACAATTGTGAGTGGTTCGGGCGTTGCCAATAAACTGCCTATTTCGTTTGATGATTTAGCAAAGCAATTGTTACACTCGACGGAGATTCCCGATTACAAGGGTATTTTTCTGTCGCTGGGGATTGAGACCAAAGTGGTTCAAACGGATGCATTGAAATTCGGACTGACTTGTGAATTGGTTGGTGGAAAGACGATTGTAAAGGGTATTCATGCGCATCCGATGGCTGCGGGATTCCGGTTAAAGGTGAATGTGAACGACGAATTGCTTGTTTTGAACGGGTTTAGGGTCGACAATAATATTGACGAGCTTTATATAAAAATGGGCGCTCCGAAGGAAGTTTCGTTGGTGGTTTCTCGCGGTGGAATTACCCGCACACTATTTGGAGAATTCACGAAGTTTCCGGAGGTGAAATATGAAATGGCTATGCCTGAGGCTTCCAAATCTGCGGACTTTTGGTTACAATCCGATGGTTTGCAGACGTTATTGAAGCAGGCATCCGTGAAATAAAGAAATTTCATAGAAAACCAAAGTGATATAACATCGAGGTACGAAATTCTAAAACATCAAGCGAGAAAAAACATGGGGTCGGATAATAATAAAGGATCGGATAATAATCATTCTATCATTGCCAGCCAAGCGCTGCGCGCTTGGCTGGCCGACATCTTTCTGAGATTAAAATTCTCGGAAGAGCATGCTCATTTAGCCACGGATGTATTACTCATGGCGGATTTGCGCGGCATCGACAGTCATGGTGTGGCCCGTTTGAGTGGTTACATCCGATTGATTGAGGCAGGTAGAATCAACCCCACCCCCAATTTGCAATTTACACAGCGCAAACGGTCCACCGGTCATCTCGATGCCGATGCCGCAATAGGCCTGATTTCCGCGCCTTTTGCCATGCAAAAGGCGCTGGAAATGACCCACGAATGTGGTTCAGGCTGGGTAGGAATATCAAACTCTAACCATTTTGGGATCGCGGCCTATCATGCAATGATGGCCCTTCCCCACAATTACATAGGATTCTCAACCACCAACGCCTCTCCCCTTGTCACTCCGGCAGGCGGCGCAGAACGTATGCTCGGAACCAACCCCATTTGTGTTGCCATCCCAGCCGGAAAAGAACTCCCCTTCGTCATGGACATGGCGACCTCAGCCGCAGCCAACGGCAAATTAGAAATCGCGGAACGCGTGAATAAACCCATTCCGGAAGGATGGGCGCTCACCAAAGATGGCAACAATACACAAGATGCCGCTGCCCTAAAACAGGGTGGTTTACTTCTGCCATTAGGTTCCGATGCCGACCATGGCTATCACAAAGGATATGGATTGGGCGCTTGGGTAGATATTTTCTCCGGCGTACTCAATGGTGCCAATTTTGGCCCATGGGTTCCGCCTTTCGTTAGCTTCCTCCAACCCCGAGCGGATCAACCCGGAAAAGGGTTGGGTCATTTTGTCGGCTGCTGGGACGTAGACGGATTCAGAGACCTTCAAGACTTTCAAAACGATATGGATCTTTGGATTCAAAGATTCAAAGCCACTCAACCTGCCCATGGCGTAAAAAGCGTAATTATTCCCGGAGAACCCGAACATCATCAAAGCGAATACAGAAAAATCCATGGAATCCCCTTGGTCGATGCTGTAGTTCAAGACCTAATAAATGTCGGCAAACAATTACAACACCCCTTCAACCCCTAAAATGAATAAGCAGCAAAAAATCAAACTCACCGTCGCCATCGCATTTTTTGCTTTGATTACCGGAATTAGCATCGTTGCCTATATCAAAATCTTAAAACCCATTCGCGATACCCGCAGCGAAAGGACGGGGAAATTTACATTAAAGGGAAAGTACAAAACCCAGTACAACCCCGACATCATGGATAGTATCGAAACCAAAACAAAAGCTCGATACAAGCAGCGGCCTGCAAAATAGACTTTACGACAATCGCAAGTTGCTGATATTATTGATGGTCGGCGAACAACGTTTCCACGAAAGCGCGATCATCGAGTTTCTCTTCCCACTTGTTCTGAATAATCGACTCTAAAATGCGATCGTTCAATTCACCAAAAGCCAGAGCTTCCGCGTAATCACGGGTTGAAAACGTCACTCGCTCATATTGCGAAACAAACAGGTCTGGGTGTTTTTCCGATAACATATGCTCTACCTTCTTTTTGTGTAAAAACGCATCGCTACCAACCAAATCACGCATCTCCACAAAGTTCTGCAACGCCAAATTAGCAATGGCATCCGCATTGGGTTTGCGCAACTTTTGATACGCGTCTAATACTGAACCCCATTCACCACCCAATTCCTCTATGCATTCATCCAACACAACACAATCTTCAAAAGAACAGTTCATACCTTGACCGTAAAAAGGCACAACAGCGTGAGCGCTATCGCCCATCAAAGCATTGTTTCCTCTAACCCAAGGATAGCAGCGCATCGTGGCCAAAACGCCGGTAGGGTTATTCATATAATCATCAACCAAGCCTGGCATCATCGACATTGCATCGGGGAAGTGTAATTGAAAAAACGCGGTAATTTCCTCAGGGGTAGTTAACTGATCGATTCCAGGATTTCCATCGAACGGCATGAACAAAGTACAAGTAAAATTCCCACCTGGATTAGGCAAAGCAATCATCATGAAGCTCTGTCGAGGCCAAATATGCAAGCAGTTTTTATCCAACTGAAAATCGCCATTGGCATTGGGCACAATTTCCAATTCTTTGTATCCATAATTCTCATAGGTTTGAGAAAAATTGAATCTCGAAGTCCGTTGCATCGAATCACGAAGAGCACTAAACGCGCCATCGGTACCCAAAACCACATCGGCCTTGTCTACGATGGTCTCTCCGTGCTCATTAACATACGTTGTTTCGCAAGTTTCCAAATTGGTCGCCACACATTTGCAATTGAAAAACATATGAATATTGGGGTATTGATCCGCCAATTGAAGCAATTTGATATTTAATTGACCTCTAGAAACGCTGTAAATTGCTTGGCCGTCCTTTCCATAGGGTTGATATTTCAAAGCACCATCAACCGAATGCATCATGCGACCGGTCATGGGAATAGAAATATCCAACACCTCTTGATCCAAGCCTACCTTGGCCAAACCACGTAACCCACGAGTAGAGAGTGCTAGATTGATACTTCTTCCGCCTATATAATTTCCAGCGCGCATATCGCCGCGACGTTCGTAGATGTAAACTTCATAGCCCCGCTTGGCCAAATAGATCGACATTAGACTTCCAGCCAATCCACCACCCACGAGAGTTACTTTTTCTGTCATATGCTACAAATTTAATCGTTGTTGGGTTGTGAAAACATGTCAAAAGTCACAACTTTGCTTCGCGATGCACTTTTTTACTGTTCCTTCCACAATTCAATGGCTCATTCCCTCCTGTACTTGGCGGAAAGAAGGACAAGGAAAAGTGATTTATTTGACGTTTGACGATGGCCCCCACCCCGAAATAAGTGCCTGGGTGATGGACGAATTGAAAAAACATCAAATCAAAGCGACCTTTTTCTGCGTTGGCGACAATTTGAAAAAATTCCCAGAGGTAGCAAAGAATTTATTGACGGAAGGGCATCAAATTGGGAATCACACGATGCATCACATCAAAGGGTGGAAGCACAACAACGGCGATTACCTAAAGGATGTCGAAAATTGCGAGAACGAAATTCGCGAAATTCATGAGCAATTGGATAATGAAAGAGCGCAACCGCTATTATTCCGTCCGCCCTACGGTCAAATCAAACCATCGCAAATCAAACTTTTGCGCACCAAAGGCTACGAAATCATACAATGGAGTGATTTAAGCTGCGATTACGACAAGCGATTGGATTGTGAAAAGAGTTTATCGGCCCTGGTAAAAAATGCAAAACCCGGCAGCATTGTGGTATTCCACGACAGTAAAAAGGCCGAGCATCAACTAAAACAAATACTCCCAAGGTATTTGGAAGCCCTGTTAAAGGAAGGTTTTACCTTTCAAACTCTATAATTACAACGAAATTGATTTGGCTTTGGCTATGCCTTTTAAACCCCTATTCAATTTGATTGGGATGACCTACGATTCAAAATAAACCGTTTGGAAAGGTCGCAAATACTGACATTTATCATATTATTTAAAATCTTTCTACATTATATTTGTAATCTTTCTAAATA
The DNA here is from genome assembly GCA_041178665.1 of Bacteroidota bacterium. Lineage (GTDB taxonomy): Bacteria > Bacteroidota > Bacteroidia > NS11-12g > UBA955 > UBA955. The sequence goes on along the minus strand of JBEGUW010000154.1, from coordinate 13,826 downwards.
AGCATAGTTTTGCGACACATTTAGAATCATTACATCAAAATGAATCGAATTACTCCATCCCGCCACGCTTTCTATTGTCTGATATTTCTTGCGGCTTCGATATTCCCGACGCATATTCAGGCGCAGATGGATACCAACCAACACATTGAATATCTATCCGAAATAAACCTCGTTGGCAAGGGTCAGCAACGCGATGTGATGATGTTACCTGAAATTGTTGGCACCAAAATCAATGCGGGCAAGAAAAACAGTTTGGTTGTGTTAGATCAAGTCAATAATGTGGTTGTCAATAATTCGATGCGACAGATATTGGCAAAAGTGCCCGGAATTCAGATTTGGGAAAGCGACGGATCAGGCATTCAAATTGGTATAGCGAACCGTGGTTTGAGCCCGAACAGAAGTTGGGAATTCAACATCCGACAGAATGGTGCTGATATTTCAGCCGATCCCTTTGGTTACCCTGAGGCATATTACAATCCTCAAATGCAAGCGGTGCAGAGAATCCAAATCATACGTGGGGCGGGTGCGCTACAATACGGACCTCAATTTGGTGGTATGATCAATTACATCATGAAAGACGGCAGTAATTTTCGTAAACCATTGCAATTGGAATGCAATCAAACCGTTGGCAGTTTTGGCTTAATGAATTCATTTGTTGGCATCGGTGGAAAAGGAAAAAAGGGCTACTACTATACGTTTTTTGATCGCAGGAGCGCCGAGGGCTACAGAAGTAACAGTCAGTATCAAACCCAAACGATGTATGGCTCAGCAACCTATCTTCTCAGTAAGAAAACAACACTTACAGCCGACTACATGCGATATTTTATGCAAAGTCAGCAACCCGGAGGCATCACGGACAAGGAACTATACAATGGTATTGGCGCAACCTTAAGCAATCGCAGTAGAAACTGGTTTTCAACGCCATGGAACACAATGAATGTGAAGCTAAATCATGAATTGTCGCAGACAAGTAGAATTCAATTGCTCATTTTCGGCATGTCGGCGGTTAGACATAGCGTCGGCAACATCTCTGGCATTTTGATTCCCGACACCATCAATAAGCTCACAGGACAATATTCAGAGCGCGACTTATCGACAGACAAGTATAAAAACGTAGGGGCTGAAATATCTTATTTGAAACATTATCGTATTTTGGGAGTACGACAGACGATAAGTACGGGGATGCGAGTTTTTCGAGGCCAAACCGAACGCTTTCAAAAAGGCATCGGAAGTACCGGAGTTGATGCAAATTACATCGCTGCAATTCCTTTCCCTGTCGAACTTAAATTCAACACATTAAACATTGCTTGGTTTGCCGAACAAATCGTAAGGTTGAATTCTCGATTCATCATCATCCCCGGCATCCGATTGGAGTCGATTCAATCAACGGTCGCGGGCCGACTTGGATTTACAAGCGGCGGCGAGGCCATCCCTGTGCAAGCAAGTCCATTTAATAGAAAATTCCTCTTGGGTGGCATGTCGGCCGAATATCATTTAAAAAATGGAATTGAAATTTATGGGAACTTAACCCAAAATTATAGGCCAGCTCTATTCACCGACTTACAAGCGATGCCTAGCACGGAGCAAATCGACCCCAATTTGAAGGATGCTACGGGCAGCAACAACGACCTTGGTATTCGAGGTAGACGCGGCAATTGGTTGTATTTTGATGGGAGTTTATTCGTGCTTCAGTACAACAACCGAATTGGCAGAATTACCAGAATCAACGATCTTGGAAATGCGGTGACGGTAAAAACGAATGTCGGCAACAGTATTAGCACCGGCATCGAAGGGATTCTTGATATTGATTGGGTGAAAAAACTCAAACCAAGTGGCAATTGGGGTTTGCCGATTTATGTATCGTATGCGCTAACCAATGCCAAATATGGCGATTACAACATCACTGTCAAAAACACTTCGGGCAAATATGAGACCTTGAATTTGAAGGGGAATTGGGTTGAAAACGCACCTCGACACATTTTGCGCGCGGGGATGGGATTCCAACTCAAGTCAAAATCTAATCCCGCACGCCACATCCTAAATCAAATCCAGTGGAGCTATGTTTCAGGTTGCTATTCAGACGCCAACAACACATTAATACCATTATCAACTGGCGTGAATGGCTACATCCCTGAATACCACATTTTTGACTGGAATACTACTCTATCGGTGAATCAAAAGATTCAGATCAAGTTTAGCATCAACAATTTGATGAATCGCAGCTATTTCACCCGTCGTTCTGGAGGGTATCCGGGCCCAGGACTAATCCCATCTGATGGACGGAGCATCTTGTGCAGTGTAAATATCGCGCTGTAACCCGTTTTCCGAATTGCGTTGATTAGTGCGATAAATTACCAGCAAAAACCCGTTACGCCTTTTCTAGTCCCCAATGAGACATCAACTTACCCGACCACAAATCGGCATGGGTTGAAATCTCAGCTTGCAGATCCGCCATCATACTGTAAATCCCAAAGTATGTCCGATTGACGTACAAAGCGTGTTTGCTTCCTCTGGGTTGTGTAGGTCGCTTCACCTCAGGAATTTGGTATATTTCCTCCCCTTTGGCATAAATTTCATCAATAAATTCATGGGTAAATTGAAATTTAGGCGATTCAAAGGGTCTGCTCAACAATGCTGTCATTTCTAAAAATGCCGTTTGCAATTCAACTTTTACCGCAGGAGAATCTTGTGGGAAGATGATTTCGATATGGCTTAACAACTGATCTACCACCGCTTGATTATTTCTAATTTCGGGCACCAACAGCGGGAAATAATGGTAATAGAAATCCTCAGGCACCACTTTCACGCAACCAAAATCTATCACTCCCACTCTCCCATCTTCCTGCAAAAGAAAGTTTCCGGGATGCGGATCAGCGTGAATGGCCAAGGCCGTGTGCAATTGGTGATTGTAGAAATCCCAAAGTGCTTGTGCTACGCGATTCTTTACCTCTTGAGAAAGCTTTTTATCCAAAAACTCTTTGAGGTGATCCCCTTCCAGCCAATCCATCACCAATACCTTTGAACTGCTATATTCTGGATAGTAAACGGGGAAAAATATGTCGGGAATATTCGTACAAGTGGTCGATATTTCTTGAGATCGCTGCAATTCAAGGGTATAATTGGTCTCTTCAATGAGTTTCTCTTCCACTTCTTGAAAATACTTCTGCATCTCCTTTTCTGGCAAACCAAACATGGCATTGGCAACGGGCTTTACCATCCTTAAATCGCTTTTTATGCTTTCTGAAATGCCAGGATATTGAACCTTTACAGCCAACGTTTTACCATCTTTTTTTGCTTTATGTACTTGACCGATGCTTGCCGCCGCTGTGCATTGCGTTTCAAACTGATCAAAGACATCGAAGGGTGATTTGCCTACTGATTTTTGAAATGCTCGAATGACCAGCGGGCCAGACATTGGTGGTGCAGAATACTGCGACATCGCAAATTTATCCGTGTAGGCACGTGGCAATAGATTTTTATCCATGCTCAGCATCTGAGCTACTTTGAGCGCACTTCCTTTTAACTTACTCAGCGATTGATAAATATCCGTCGCATTGTCGTTATGCAATTCTTCCTTCGTAGTCTCCGAATTAATGGTCTTCTTCGCGTAATACTTAAGGAAATTTCCACCAACCTTCGCACCTGCTCCTACCAATTTCATTGCCCGCCCCATTTTGGAGGTCGGAATATTATCTTGAGTTTCTATCATCGTTGAAATCCTTGAAACAAGAATTTACCAAAATCAAATAATTTGTCAACCGCATTCCTACCCACAAAATCCATCGTCAATTGAACTGATTTTTCGATACAAGCATCGGTACGCTCAAAATCCGCAGAATCATCTTTCAGCCAAAAATGGATTACAAAGGCCAAATTCATCCCTAAAGCCTCAACATTTAACTTCGATATTACTTTGCGATCGGGGATTTCACCAAGGCTACTTGCGGCGTTTAACATGGGCGACACAGTATCTTGGAAGGCTTGTCTTAAAGACATAAGTCCTTTTATTTGGTCCATTGGATTCTTCCAATCTTTAAATTTCCAAAGTAAGTAGCTTCTGATATCACGTAAACTTTCTATAAATGCGAAATGTAAAGTGAGCATCTTTTCGGTGATACCAAAAGTTGCGAATTGTTCATCTTGTGCAAACTTCTCAGCAACCTCTTGCCAACGAATCAAAAGAACAGACTCCTCAACCTTTTCTAAACTTCCAAAATGATGATAAAACTCAGTTTCTGCAATTTCTAAATGCTCGCATAACTGAAATACATTGGCCGGCGCATGCCCCATTTTAAGGCAGTATTTCACGTACTCGGAAACGATTTGATTTTTCATGTGTCTTACTTCAATAACAAACAAGATAAAGGCTTGAAAGTTTTGGTTTTTATTTGATTGGTTCTGTGTTATTTTGCATCTACATGACAATCCTTCAAGAAGATTATAATACCCAAAGGCCCTTATTGGGAATTTCCGAATATGGCCGTCATGTGCAAGAGTATATCGAACACATAAAATCCTTGCCTAGCAAGGAAGAACGCACCTCTTGGGTACACAATTTGGCTGGAATTATGGCCACGCTAAACCCTGACATCAAACTTCAAGTCAACTACAAAGAAATTTTGTGGGGACATATTTTTCAGATGGCCGACTACGAACTAGATGTCGATTGCCCCTATGAAATCGTACAAGTAAAGCAGGAATTCAAACGTCCTGAGCATTTGGGCTACAATGTAAGTGGCATTCGCTTTAGATTTTACGGTAGAAATCTTCAGATGATGATCGACAAAGCCGCTGAAATGGAAGATGGTGAATTGAAGCAGGATTTAGTCAATATGATCGCATCGTTCATGTATAATTCTTGCAAAGCTTGGAACAATGAAAACCTAAGCAACGAAGTGATTGCCGAACACTTGAAAACCTTATCGAAAGGACAATTGAAGATTGAGGGTTCCGAGTTGGTGGTAAGTGCTGATACTACAGTAAATGTTCGTCGTCCTATGCCCCAGAAAACCAACAACTTCGGGCGCAACAACAACAATAACAACAAGAATAAAAACAACAAAAACCGCGGAAAGAACTTCCGAAGATTTTAATAACTCACTATGGCAATTTTTGAAATCGAGGGCGGTCACAAACTCAAAGGCGAAATCATCCCACAGGGTGCAAAAAACGAAGCGCTTCAAGTTGTCTGCGCCGTATTGCTGACTCCTGAACCCGTTACAATTACCAATATCCCAGAAATCAGGGACGTACTAAAACTCATCGAGCTATTGCAGAGTCTGGGTGTGAAAGTAACCCGAAATGAAAGAGGGTCTTTTACTTTTGTTGCCAAGGACATCAATCTAGAATTCCTCAATAGTGAAGATTTCAAAAAACAGGGTGCTGCACTTCGCGGCTCCATTATGATTGTTGGCCCATTGTTATCGCGCTTTGGCCGTGGATATATCCCATCGCCCGGGGGCGACAAAATCGGTCGTAGACGCCTAGATACGCATTTTGAAGGATTCATCAAGTTGGGCGCCAAATTTGAGTTTCAGGCAGAAAACAACTTCTATAAAGTATCAGCTGAAAAGTTAAAAGGTTGTTATATGCTGTTGGATGAGGCTTCAGTTACGGGAACTGCAAATATTTTGATGGCTGCCGTTCTAGCTGAAGGAATCACCACCATTTACAATGCGGCTTGTGAACCCTACTTGCAACAACTTTGTTTGATGCTAAACAGTATGGGCGCCAAAATCACTGGCATCGGCTCAAACCAACTCACCATCGAAGGGGTTACTGCACTCTATGGATGCGAACACCGTTGCTTGCCGGATATGATCGAAATCGGCAGTTTTATTGGCATGGCGGCTATCACTCAGAGTGAAATCACGTTAAAAGGCTGTCGGATTGATATGCTAGGCATCATCCCCAAAATGTTCCAACGATTGGGGGTGAAATTGGAAATTCGCGGCGACGATATTTATATCCCTGCCATGGAGCATTACGAAATTGATACATTTATTGATGGCTCAATACTCACCGTTTCTGACCAAATTTGGCCAGGGTTTACCCCCGATTTGATTTCAATTGCCTTGGTTACGGCAACTCAAGCGCGAGGTACTGTTTTGATTCATCAAAAGATGTTTGAAAGTCGTTTGTTTTTCGTCGACAATCTAATCGATATGGGCGCTCAAATCATTCTTTGCGACCCTCACCGTTGCACTGTAATTGGTTTAGACCGCAGAACTCAGCTCAAAGGCATTACGATGAGTTCTCCCGACATTAGGGCGGGTGTGGCTCTACTTATCGCTGCGATGAGCGCAAAAGGCAAGAGCACGATTAAAAACATCGAACAGATTGATCGTGGTTATGAGCGCATCGAAGAAAGACTAAATGCTTTGGGTGCGAAGATTACGCGCATCGATTAAAGAAAGTCACTTTGTCGATTGTCAACTTGCATTCCAACTCCTGAAATCACTGCATCAGACCTTTACTTCTTGATTTTTCCGATGGACGAGCTCAGGCCGAAGTAGACGTTCATGCCTTTGATATTGTTCGACATCATATTGGAAAGAAAATTGTCGGACCCTAGAAATATTGGACCTACCCTAACGCAAGCGCCGATATTCCCTTTTCGATAATCGTTGGTCAAACCGACAGGCATCGACACCTCCAACCATTTGGTTTCTATTCGAGGAATTACAATTAACGAGGATGACTGCCTAAACCCAACGGATTTGAGCGACAACAACGACTGTTGCCAATGAAAAGCGGTATAAAACCCCGCCATGATTCTCAGATCGCCTTGAACATGCAATTGCGTTGGCAGAACAAATCGAACGGTGCCGGTTTCCTGTTTGTAATTCATGCTCTTCTTTGCAAATTCCTCCAGATAGGTATAGCCACCGCTCCCCCCTTGTTGAAAGGCCCCAAAGAATGCAGAATCAGTTTTAAGTGTTACCGGCGATGCATTGCTAAAAGAGAACGTATTGACTTGACTGCCGTAATTGAGCTTGCCAAAATCGGTAACAGATGCTGCCAATCGCCAATGATAGTTGCGCGCAGTAGGGTCTCCCAACCAACGATCTTTCATTTGAGCCGTTCCGCCACCTTTCCCGCCTTCCACCGTAAATCCCAGGTCAAAGCCGATGCCATGTCCCATAATATTTCTAAATGATGGCAAACCACCGATCATTCCGCTCATTATCCGTTTAAAAACCTGGGTTTCAGAATACGATACTTGCACATTGCTCTGCATAAACTGCATTGAATCACGTCCAAAAGTTTGCAGCTGAAGTCCCTCAGAAACGATAGAAAAATGCCCCAAGCCCATTAAATATTTAGCAGTACCACCGATGGAAATTTTCAACTTCTTTGAATCTATAATAGCGGCGGCCAACGAAGCACCCAATTCTTGATAGGCATTGGCTTGAAATGAAAATGGCAACGATGAACGTTGGTCCAAATTCCCGTTTTTGCCTCGCATAGAAGTATCAAACAAAACCCTTCCGTAATCCAGTAATCCGGTAGAGACATTTCTTACAGAAACTTGCGTTCTAGTTCTGCTGTGCGTTGACCATACAAACCGCTTTCCAATGCGATTGGCGTACGATGGACCTCTGTATTCTGCCGAAACACTACCCCAACCAGAAGTGCCAATGGGCTGCTGTTTTAGAAAATCTTTTTGCCAATGAACTTTGCCGTTGGCGTTTTGAAATTGCGCTGGAACATTTCCTGTTATTGCTTGCCAAAGTGTAAAGGGTGCGGTGATAACGAACATGTTATTATTGACTTCAAACCCCAAGGTTGAAATATTCGCATGTCTCTTATAAGCCATAGATGTCAGCGATGCGGGATTTGAATACACGGAATGAACGCCTGCGAAGTTGCTATTTTGTATTCCTTCAAATGTTTGAGCATTTAGGACGGCTGTTGACCCCGACCAAAAGTTAAAAATCCCAAATACGATCCAAAAGACAACGCCATTCAAACATCGATTAACTTTTTGGTCTAACATACAGAACAAAAATCGATGTTTACAAACAAAAAAGAGCCGGGCAAGCCCGGCTCTTTTCAACAGATATAATTAGTGATTAGTTTACTGTCAATTTACTGCTCATACGACCCGCAGCACTTTCCAATGTCACCATGTATATACCGCTCGACAAACCGTTGGTGTTAACAACAACAGCGTTTTGACCAGTTACATATTGCTTGGCTTCGTTGCTCAAAACAACACGACCGTTCATATCAGTAACTACAGTTTTAACCATTGCATTTGCGCTCAAGTTGAAAACAACATCAACTTGTGCATTGCTAGCAGCTGGGTTAGGATAAACTTGGATACCAGAGATACCAGAGTTGATTTTGTTGGTTGACAAGTTTTGGGTTGTGATATGTACAAAGTTCGGGAAGAACAAAGAATTTGTCCAAATAGTACCTGGTAAGTATGACTTCAAGAAACCAAATAAGGTTTGTCCGTAACGTACTTGAGAATTACAAAGGAACATGTTGTTAATCTTATTGGTAGAGATGATTTCTTGCGCGTGGCCTGTTAATGAAGCCAAGCTCAAACCGTACAAGTTGTATTTCATCCAAGCAGAACCATCGTAAGCGATACCGATATCACCCAATTTTGATTTTTGCATCGGTTTGAAAACAATATTAAATGCGAATAAATTGGCCGAGTTGTTTGCTCCGTTTGTTGACTGAGACTTCAGATTCACTGGGATTTGGATTCCACGTCCAACAAATGATTTGGGCGTGCCATTTTCAATAACCAAACTATCAGCATATGCTTTTGTCAATAAAAGCGTATCTGTTTTGAGTGCAGTACTATTCATCAACGTTTTGAAAGACAAATTGTCAACCGCAGGAGTCGCATAGCGATAAGTTACGCCAGGGTTAGCCTGGTAAGAATAACCACCCACTTTAATTCCACCAATATTGAAATACTGGATATAAACTGTATCAACGATATCTACCAAATTGCCATTCACGGTCATTTGGTCTGCCTGACGGATATAAAATTGTGTAAACGCCAATGAATCAACGGTGTAAGGATTGAAACGAGTCAATACGCTTTTACCTGAAGACATATAGTTACTATCTTTTGGATCGAAAGTTGAACCAATCAAGTGCCAAGCTGTTGGTGATTTTTTACCATCAGAATATACAGTGTAAAGATTTGAATCAGGTTGGATAAAGTTTACGAAACGATCTAATTTCTGACCCAATAAAGTACCTTCTTCGTAAGATCCAGTAAAATTGTACCAGTCGCTGTAAACATCAGCACGACGGCTTGGCACCAATTTCTTATCCTTTAGGACGTAAGAAGTCTTGTTAACTGAAATGTTTTTCTGAGCGTCAGAAATTTTAAGCTCTGCAGTTTGAGCAATCGCCCCGGTGGTTAATCCGATCAACGCGGCGAAGGAAAGTAATAATTTTTTCATCTGTTTTTAGTGTTTAACGCAAATATAATAAAAAACTATGAATCCTTAATCCAACATCGCGGGATGACATGAAAATTGCACGACTAAAGAAAATAATGGGCCTTAATGTTCAACAATAAAACTTAAATATCGCCAAGAATGGGCCTTAGCAGCACCTCTTCCATTACGGTATTTTCATTTATCACGAACGCTGAATACAAAGCATTTGCAACATCCTCGGGCTTGATAAACCTCGTGGTGGGCAAATCAACACCAGCCCAACTATCTGTGAGTGTGGCGCCAGGCAAAATAGCGGTTACGCGGATATCATGCGGCATCCCTTCCAATCGGAGCGACTTACTAAACCCTAGCATTGCGAACTTGGAAACAGAATAACTTCCCCCAGCGGCATAGGCTGTGATACTTGCGATACTGCACATATTAAAAACGTGTGACCTATGGGATAATTTCAATAATGGCCACAAACCTTTGGTGATGTGATAAGCTGAATTCATGTTGGTTGTCATCAAGGTTTCGAATTGACCTTCCTCTTCCTCCATCATCGTACCGGGCAAGAAAACACCCGCATTGTTCACCAAAACCGTAAGCGACGACCAGGTTTCACATATCGTAGCGGTGCATCGTTTGGCAACATCATACTGAGAAAGGTCGCCAGCGAAAGTATGTACCTCAGGCGCACCGGCTAATAGCAACTGAGATTTCGCCTCTAACAATCGAGCGTTGTCTCTGCCGACGATAAACAAAGACAATCCAGCTTCCGCCAATCTCTTGGCCACGGAAAATCCTATTCCCTTACTAGCCCCTGTTACTACGGCATTGAAATTCATAAATTAGTCTTCATCATCCGTGCTAGCCTTGCGCGGATCGTCTTCGGCTTCTTCCTCCTCCTCTTCTGCTTCCTCTTCTTCATCGTCGCCTTTTGATTTGGTAGAAGAACGTATCAACGCATCTAAATCCTCGTCTGAAAGGACTTCTTTGGCGCGTGTACTCAACTTCACCAAATAACTGGTTGACTCCGTTTCTAATCTAACGGCCGTTACAATCTCCCCTTTTGAATTGGGATATCGAACCGTTTTTCCCGTTACGCCGGTTGGAAACGTCTCGTCGAATAAGTCAAGTAATTCGGGCGACAATTTGGCGTACTCAATAACAACTTTAGGCTTGTCCATCTCTTCAAATATATTTTTCAAAAAAACAACACAATTTGCCTTCTATCACACGGGTTTTGCACATTTTTTTCGCAGTGTAGGATTATCTATTCATGCTAATGAGGAACTCGTTGTTATCCTTTGTATTCTGCATGTATTTGAGAAAGGTATTCATAGCTTCTTCGCTGTTCATATCGGCCAAATGATTCCTTAATACCCACATTCTTTGGTTGGTAACCCTATCAACAAGTAGGTCATCACGACGAGTACTAGAAGAAAGTATATCGATTGCAGGGAAAATACGCTTGTTAGAAAGTTTGCGATCCAACTGTAATTCCATGTTACCGGTACCCTTAAATTCTTCAAAAATCACTTCATCCATTTTCGATCCAGTATCTGTCAATGCCGTTGCAATGATTGTTAAAGATCCACCGCCTTCGATATTTCTGGCAGCACCAAAGAAACGTTTAGGTTTATGAAGCGCATTTGCATCAACACCACCAGAAAGAATCTTTCCTGACGCGGGTTGAACGGTATTATAAGCACGGGCCAATCGAGTGATAGAGTCCAACAAAATGACAACATCATGTCCGCATTCTACCAATCTTTTCGCTTTTTCAAGTACGATGTTGGTCAGTTTTACATGTTTATCGGCAGGTTCATCAAACGTTGATGCTACTACTTCCGCACGAACGCTGCGAGCCATGTCGGTCACTTCCTCCGGACGTTCATCGATCAACAAAATGATCATATAAACTTCTGGGTGATTTTTGGCGATGGCGTTTGCGATGCCTTTCAGCAACCATGTTTTACCGGTTTTGGGCTGAGCGACAATTAATCCGCGCTGTCCTTTTCCGATTGGCGATATCAAATCGATGATTCGATTGGGGTAATTGCTTGCGCTATCACACAAATTCAATTTCTCATCAGGGAACAAGGGGGTAAGGTGTTCAAAAGCTACGCGATCTCTAACTTCTTCTGGGGTACGTCCGTTTACGCTTTCGATTTTCACCAAGCAGAAATATTTTTCATTTTCTTTTGGCGGACGAATGCTACCGCGAACGGTATCGCCTGTTTTAAGACCATTTTGTTTGATCATAAAACCAGGGATATATACATCATCGGGCGATGCAACGTAATTGTAATCTGGGGATCTTAAAAAACCGTATCCATCGGGCACAGTTTCCAGCACACCTTGGGTAGAAACCACACCATCCATGTCGGTAAACAGGGCCAATGCCTCTCTCCTACGCTTTTCGTCTGGAGTAAGTTGGGGCTCTGGCCTCGGTGTAGGCGTTGAAACGGTATTTTCTGAATTCTCAGTACGCGGCTCACGATTTTCTACTCTAGGCTCACGATTTTCGTTGCGTGGCGGTGTATTCTCACGATTTTCATTGCGAGGGATATTTTCACGGGGTTCACGGTTATCAGGTCGTGGCGACAAATTCTCCCTTGGCTCACGATTTTCGCGCGGTTCCCTTTGCTCACGAGGCGTATTTTCGTTTCTAACCGGGCGATCTTCACGGGGACCGCGAGGCTCACGGTTTTGCCTCGGCTCTCTAACTTCTCTAACTTCTGAGTTTTCAGTTTCGATGGCGGTTCTATCTGCTTCCGCTCCTAATTCCCTATGTCGTTGAAACGGCTTGGGCTGTTGGTTGCGCTTAATCGAATCAGAATTGTTTTGGCTGATTGGCCTTGGATTGGCTGGATGTCTGAGCACCGCTTCACCATCGGGGGTTACAGAAGCCAATTTCTCGGCTTGCAACTCTTCGGCTGTTTTGCGCGGCCTGCGGCCGCGCCGACCTCCATCGGCATCATCGGAATTTCCAACGATTTCATTCGTATCGTTTCCAACATTTGCAACTGGGGCTTCACTTAGCGAAGGCTTTTCGCTCACCAAGGGCTTTTCGGAAGAATCAGAAGCATCCTTAACTCCAGCAACCATCGTTGCCTTCATCTCAATACTCGCAATCAACTCGCCCTTTTTCATTTTGGCAGTGTTTTCAACACTTAGCGTTTCAGCAAGGGTACGCAAATCACCCACACTCATTTTAGAGAAATCTGGTCTATCGGCCATAAATAATAATAGTATACAAGAATTTTAAGGGATAAATAATACTTAGATTTGGTTGGATTGCAGACGCGCAATTCAGAACTACATCGCAATTATAGGTGAAAAATCGTTCCAATAAAAACAAAACCGCATTTTCTTCAATTATCTTTGGCTTTTCAACGGCATGTCGAGGCTCAAACTTACACTCCTTTTCCTTTTCACCATTAGCAGCGCGGCCCAAGCCATGCAAATTCTTATTCCCATGGATGAATCGCAAAAAAATCATCTAAAGTCGTATGGAATTGCATTTTGGCTGCTCAAACAAAAACAAGAAGTCCAATGGCTCCTCAACTATAACGGGGGCTCATTCATGTTTCAATATTCTCAAGAGGCCGAACGCGAATGTAAAGTTAGAGGCGTATCCTATGAAACCATTTCCGATGCCGCTGCCAACGCCATCATCACTCAAATCCAAGACCCTGCCGCCAACCTAAACGCGGTAAAATTACTAAATGCCCCTAAAATCGCCGTCTACTCTCCCAAAACCAAACAACCTTGGGACGATGCCGTGACCCTAGTCCTCACCTACGCCGAAATTCCTTACGATGTAATATTCGACGATGAAGTCCTTAGCGGCAAAATCCTTGAATACGATTGGCTACACCTTCACCACGAAGACTTTACAGGCCAATATGGTAAATTTTACTCAAGCTACGCCTCTGCCCCATGGTACCAAGCCGAAGTCGCCGAATCCGAAGCCATGGCCGCCAAACACGGATTTGGATCAAACAGAGAACTCAAACTAGCAGTAGTCAAAAAAATCCGAGATTTCATGCTTGGTGGTGGTTTTCTCTTTGCGATGTGCAGTGCAACCGACTCCTACGACATAGCGATGGCTGCCGAATCTACCGATATCTGTGAAAGTATGTTCGATGGAACGCCAGCGGATCAAAATGCGCAAAGCAAGTTAAACTTCGACAACTGCATCGCCTTTAAGGACTTCGCGCTAAACATGGACCCCTATTTTTATGAGTTTTCTAACATCGATGTCGACCCACGAACTAGAGCTGTTTCCGAAGAAAACGATTTATTCACCCTATTCGACTATTCCGCAAAATGGGATTTGATCCCCAGCATACTTTGTCAGAACCACACCAAAACCATCAAAGGATTTATGGGCCAAACCACTGC
>JBEGUW010000153.1:0-2854 GCA_041178665.1 Bacteroidota bacterium | reverse complement strand
AACGGGGAGTATGAGTTGGTTGAGCCCAAGCATTCGTGGAATAGCAATCACTTGTTGGGGAGATTGATATTGTTTGAGTTGAGTAGGCATTCGGACCACCACTATAAATCGCACAAAAAGTATCAAACCTTGGAGTCCATAGATCACGCACCACAGATGCCTACGGGGTATCCAGGAATGATGGTTTTGAGCTTGTTTTGTCCCATTTGGTTTTGGGTAATGAATCGCAGAGTGAGGGCGTATTCGGAAGAAGTAATTGCCTAAATAAAAGATTTTCGGTGGTGGCTCACTGAAATTTCTCGGTGATCAAGGGGTGTTTGGTTTGCCCGTATTTGGGCAGGCCGATGCGTTGTTTGAGCTTTACCAGGCTGGAATACGGCCCTTCCGAAATGAACAAATTGATGATCCAAGACGGAACTTCTCCACCGGGATCGAGCATCAGAAAATACTCACATTTGTTTTTGTTTTTGGCCAAGGGTTTGATGAGCCAAGACGTTCTGTTTTTTTGCACGCGTACCACACCGGGCAAAGCTGGCAGGACTTTGGGTACGGCGTGAGTAATTAGCGAAACGTCTAGAGTTCTGGGGTCTTGTTTGAGTTGGTAATGCCCACAAACATCTCGATCATTTAGAGGCCATGGTGTTTTGATCCGTTGATAGACTTCCCATTCGGTATTGCTGATTTGTTTGATGACGCGCGCCTCGGTCATTTGATAAATCCATTGCGTGTAGGAGGGGATATCGGTAAGACAGGCAACGGCGGTGTTCAAGGAGCAATTTAATTCCAGTTCTGCTTTGATTTCTTTGAAGGGTGTTCCTGCTACGGACCGTGTAAAGACTTTTACTCCATTGCCAGATTTTGATACATTCCAGGGTACCTCGGGGCTTGTAATCCAAGGCAATAGGGTGAGTATCATGGAAATCGACAAGAGTTTCATGCATTGCGAAAATAAAGCAAAACACTTTGGTTGCATATTTATCTTTGATGAATCTTACAATAAATGAAATGGGTAGCGCAGGCATTTGATCATTCGGTTCCAAGAATCCTGCACCGTTGGCAAGGTGGCATTCATTGGGTGCATTTACTGCAGCGTATTTTATACCAAAGAAACGGATTGATCAGACGGAAGGTTAAGATTGTTTTGAATAGAATTGCGGGAGAATCAAGTGATGCATCTATGGATGATTTAATTGGTATTGGGACGATTTTGGATGTGGGCTGCGGCGACGGGCATTATATTTTTATGGCTAAAAGTGCACCTTTTGATCGGCTACTGGGCTTGGATCGAAACGGGGCTTGGATCAATTTTCTTGGAAATTATTTTGGGCATCGCCTAGAGAAAAATGCTGGAGTACCCGAGTTTGTTTGTGCTGATTTGGATGATGGAATGAAGGATTTGGGGGATGAGAGTGTGGATCTGATTTTTTGTTTCGCCGTGCTGCCGTATGTAAAGAGTGCTTCCTTTACTTTGTCTGAAATACATCGTGTTTTAAGGTCTGGGAAGTCTATGCTTTTGTATGTACCGGTGGGGTTTAAAATTGAGACCAGATTGTATCGATGGATGTTTCACCGGTTTAATCATTATGAATTACGGCAAGGTAGGCAAGCGGTTTTCGAGAGCGAAGAGCTTATGGATATGTTGGGCGAAGCCGGTTTTGAAGTGACTGACCGGGCGTTTGCTTACGGAAAAGTGGGGCGTTGGGGGCATGAAATTTGGTCCATGACAACGATGTTGCTGGGTTCGGGCCGATGGCCATTGGTGATACTCGGCTTGATTGTAGCTCCGATTTCCTTGGTTTTGTTGTTGGTTTTGAAAGGCTTGGATCAATCAAGTACTTTGACGGATGGCAATGGCATGTACTGCGAATGCCGGAAGCGATGATTTAATGAGCGGTGTGTTGGGATGCTCGATTTTTGGTCAATTGTTTGAAACCGAATTGGATGAAGAGAATTACGGCGCAAATCAACAGTCCCATGCTTTCGCGTGCGAGTTCGTTGTTGATGGTTTTCATTTCGTTGCCAAAACCTTCCCATTGGGGTGGGAATTGCAGATAACTGCCAATGGATAGGGTTACTGCGGTGAATAGATAAATCCATAGATATCGGGACGAAAAATGGGCATTTAGGTATCCAAAGCAAAGCAAGGCGGTAAGGGTATAGGTGAAAATCCAAATGAAGGGATCGGGGTCGTTGAATTGCACTGAGGCAAACAGCAGAAACAGAATTCCTAGGAGGATGTTGGTGATATATTTGAGGATTTTAATCATTTAGCGGGTGGTGTTTTTATAGTAAACGCATGCGGGTCCTGTGGCAAATTTTTTCACTTGGTCTTGTGTGATAAAACTTTCCGGTCCCATTGATAAATTGCCAAAAACCAGGTCTTGGTCACCATCTCCATCAGCATCACCTGCGTCCATTGTAAGCCACCGTCCCAAATCGTAACCCGGCAGGGAAGAGGGTTTGAAATTCATTTTACTGTTTTCAAGGTACACTGCGGCCTCTTCGTGTTGGCTTATGAAATCAGCGAAAAAGGAAACGGTGATGATGTCTTGGTCGCCGTCTAGGTCGAAATCTCGCGCCAATGCTTTAAAGCAGCCGTGAATGGGGTAGAAAAAGGCTTCTTTTGTTTTGTTATTGCCCTGATTAAGGTATACATAAACACCATGATAATCTTTGAGAATTACCGAATAATCGGCGTTATCGCCACAGGTATAAACGATGTCTAATTTTCCATCTTGGTTCATATCTGCCAAATCAAAACTGTTGGATCCATAGACAGGCATTCTTTCTAATAGGGTAGCTGTTTCTTGGAATCCGGTGCCAGTATTTTTGAAAAAGATGATGCTTTCCTTGT
>JBEGUW010000152.1:0-20664 GCA_041178665.1 Bacteroidota bacterium | reverse complement strand
TGCGCTAAATGAAAGGCCACGACAGACTTTAGAATTTAATACACCCAAAGAAACATTTAATTCACTATTATTGAAGTACTAATTTTTGCGTTAGCAACTTGAAACCACCTTATCAATTGTTTAGGAATTTTAT
This sequence comes from Bacteroidota bacterium, assembly GCA_041178665.1. Classification (GTDB taxonomy): domain Bacteria; phylum Bacteroidota; class Bacteroidia; order NS11-12g; family UBA955; genus UBA955. Next base: position 20,531 of record JBEGUW010000152.1, on the reverse strand, counting down.
CGGCATATTGCTTTTTTTGTAATATGAGAATATTATCTAATTGCATTTCCGTGATGGGTTTATTTTTGGTGATGGCCTTGAGCAATCCGCTAACATCGCAACCGATTAAATATCCCCCGGCAACGAGTCTCGCCCGTCAGGAATTTGTAGACGAAGAGGGATTTTCCAATAGCCGAGTAATTCAAATGGGTAAAGATGGTTTGTTACTGCATGCTCAATCCATAAAAGCAGAAAAAGGAATATCTAATTATCGATATTCGATTATCAATACCAATCTTCAAGAAGTTCAGCGTAATATTTTGGGAGTGGATAGAGTCAGGATTGGCTCTGGGATGGTCACCAAGTCAGTTCTTGGGCAGACCCATTTCCATCAATTATTTATTGGAAAGAAGAAATTTGTACTTCATAGTATACCCCGTTCTGGTTCCGAAAAGCCTATAGAAGTGGAAGGGGAATTTCCTGTTGATGGAAAAATCGAGTTTGTCTCTGTTCTACAGGAAAAGCTAATCATCACTATGCGAAGCAAATCAGCCATTTCCTTGGTCTTTTTTGATTGGAAAACAGGTGAGATTGTTTTAAGTGCAGTTACATTGCCCAAAGGTGTAAAAGCTAAAAAAGTTACAATTCTTAATTTTCAAGAGCTTGGTAATGTCAATGAAATTGCTACTGTGTTACGTATTAAAGGAAAAAGTCCATTAAGCAACCTATGTGTGATGCATTCAGCCGATGGCGAATTGATTCGCACGATTGATATCAGTCCAAGAGAGGGTGTTGCGCTCATCGAATGTCGTATTTCTGCACCTTTCAAAAATAAATTCATTTTTGCTGGTACTTATAATAATAGATTGCGAACAATGTCGCCATACTTTGCCGAAGGCGTATTTATTGCGGAAAGTGATAATAGTCGGTTAAAGTACTTAACCACTACCCCTTTTCTCGACCTGAAGAATTTTACTGATTACATGCCTGAAAACTTACAAAATTATATCGACAAGAGAAAAGGCAGGGCGGATAATGTGGGGAAGAAATTAATAATACAGTATTCAATGACCATTCACCCTCTTGCGAGTACGGCCGACGGATATTTTTTGGTGGGGGAAGCGTTCTACCCGCAATATCATATAGAGACAAGTTATGAAAAGGGTAAGAGAATCGACACAAAAGTATTTGACGGGAATAAATACACCCATGCGATACTGGTGAAATTTGATTTAAATGGCAAGCGCGTAATGGATCAATGCTTATCCCTAAAGAAATTTGTACCTTTGTCCCAACTTCAAGGTGTAAGGGAAATTCAAAGATTTATCACTTTAAATCTATCTATTCCGAATCAGATTGCCATGAGTTATGTCGCTGATAAATATTTGATTTATAAGGTGTTTAATCATCAAGGCACAGAACTGAGTCAAAATCAATGCGAGGTGATTGCGAAAGGTGATGAAAATGAGGTTATTCAAGGGGCTGCTTCCAGTTTGCAACATTGGTATGATGCAAATTTTGTATTTTATGGTTATCAAACGATGAAAAATGCGGATGGCAAGAAGCGAATAACTTTTTGCATCGACAAATTACGAATAGAAAACTGATTGGAGGTCATGGCAATATTGTAATTTTACCCCTGTCATGAGCCAGTTAGAAACCCCTATAGAATTTCGTTCCGATACCTTTACCAAACCCTCCGAAGCCATGCTACAGGCCATGTTTGCGGCTTCTGTGGGCGATGATGTTTTTGGGGAAGACGCCTCAGTAAATGCCCTCGAACGCAGTGTAGCCGAGTTTTTTGGGATGGAAGCGGGGCTATTTTGTCCGTCCGGCACCATGACAAACCAAATCGCGATTCAAGTGCATACACAACCCGGCGATGAGGTGATTTGCGAGGCCGGTTCACACGTCTATTTCTACGAAGGCGGTGGCATCGCCAAGAATGCTGGGGCTCAAGTGAGGTTGGTGCAAGGCTCGTTCGGACAAATAACAGCAGCGCAGATTTTGCCTGTGATTAACCCGGACGATGTGCATCGCGCAAGAACCAGTTTGGTAAGTTTGGAAAATACCTGTAATCGCGGGGGAGGGAGCTGTTACGATCTAGCGGAAATCGCAAATATTCGTTCACTGTGCGATGCCCATGGTCTTAGTCTACATTTAGATGGGGCCCGACTGATGAATGCCATCGTAGCGAAACAAGAGGATCCCAAGGAGTATGGCAAATTATTTCACAGTATATCGTTGTGTTTGAGCAAGGGTTTGGGTGCGCCGGTGGGTAGCGTGTTGCTAGGCGATGCAACCTATATCAAACAGGCGAGAAGGGTGCGCAAAGTGATGGGTGGCGGGATGCGTCAGGCGGGGTATTTGGCAGCGGCCGGACTCTATGCGATGCAACATAATATCAATCGTTTGGCCGAGGATCATGCCCATGCGAAGTTGTTGGCCGATGCTTTGAAACAGTGCGACTGGGTGGGAGAAATCTTCTCTGTTGAAACCAATATTGTGATTTTTGAGGTTTCGGCCCCGCGCTCAGCCCAAGAAGTAGTCGCGAAGTTGCTATCATACAACATTCGAGTTTCAGCGATGTCGCCCATGCATATCAGAATGGTTACCCATTTGGATGTCACTCGAGAAATGATTCAACGCACCGTGGCGGTGCTGAAAGGACTTTAATGTTACCCGTGCTTGCGCAATTTCAAAATCACCATCTTGCTGGTAGGTGTGTTGCTCCTGTCGGCCACGGAATCAATTGGAACCAAAATGTTGGCCTCTGGGAAATACGTCGCTGCGCAACCCAACGGTATGTTGAAGCTGATGATGATGAATTTCTTCGCCACACGCTCCACCCCGCCGTAGAAATTGTATAAATCCACCAATTCGCCCGCCTCAAAACCTAACTTCTTGATGTCTTTGGGGTTCATAAAAATCACCCTACGTTCGTTCTCCACCCCACGATATCTATCGTTTAAGCCATAAATGGTGGTGTTGAACTGGTCATGACTTCGGATCGTCATCATCATCAATTCATCGTCTGCCACTGAAACTGGGACAGGGGTTGCCACGTTGAAATTGGCTTTGCCGTTTAACGTGTTCCACTTGCCATCGCGGGCCGAGTTAGGCAAATAGAATCCACCCATTTCGCGCGCACGCTCGTTGTAGTTATCAAATCCAGGGATGCTGGCCTCAATCGCATCGCGAATGTGGTCGTAATGGATCGCGTATTTATCCCAAGGAATCACACTCTTGCTGCCCAATGTCGCCTTCGCCAACCCAATCACAATCTGGGGTTCGCTGCGGAGATCGCCGGAGACGGGTTTGAGTTTTCCTTTCGACATCTGCACCACGCCCATGGAGTTTTCACAGGTGATAAACTGGTGCTCGCCGTTGATGATATCCGAATCTGATCTGCCGAAACAGGGGAGGATGATGGCTTCTTTGCCGGTCACCAAATGACTGCGATTTAACTTGGTAGAAACCTGCACGATGAGATCGCAATTTTGCAATGCTTGGGCGGTGAAATCCGTGTCTGGACTGGCGGATAGGAAGTTGCCACCCATCGCGAAGAACACTTTCGCATCGCCTTTGTGCATCGCCTGAATGCAATCCACCACATCGTAGCCATGGGCCTGTGGCGGATGAAAACCAAACGCTTTTTCGATGCGATCCAAGAATGCCTGTGGCGGTTTTTCGTAGATGCCCATGGTGCGATCGCCTTGCACGTTGGAGTGGCCTCGGACCGGACAGGTACCTGCGCCTTCCTTGGCGATACTGCCTTTGATTAGCAGCAAATTCACAACTTCCTTGATGGTATCCACTGCATTTTTGTGCTGCGTGAGACCCATCGCCCAGCAAGCAATGATCTTGGTTTTGTCTTTGAGCGCGGCCACCGTTTCATCGATTTGCCATCGTCTAAGGCCGGTTTGTTCGATGAGGTTTTCTAGCGATTGCGCCTCGATATTCTGTTTCCAAGCATCAAAACCTTGGGTGCTATTGGCGATGAAATTTTGGTCGAGGACGGTTCCTGGGGCTTTTTCTTCTTCAGCGAGTAATAACTTTTCGATGGCTTGAATCAGCGCCATGTCGCCGTTGAGCTTCACCTGCAAGAAAATATCCGTGAGTCGGGCTTTGATACCCAAGGCGCCTTTTACCGATTGCGGATCAGAGAATGCAATCAGTCCGGTTTCGGGGAGGGGGTTAATCGAAATAATGGTGGCGCCACACTCTTTGGCTTTTTGCAACGCGCTGAGCATGCGGGGGTGGTTGGTGCCGGGGTTTTGACCGATGATTAGGATGGCTTCGGCCTTGTAAAAATCTTCGAGCTTTACAGAGCCTTTTCCTATGCCCACGCTCTCGTTGAGGGCCACACCACTGGATTCGTGACACATGTTGGAGCAATCGGGGAGGTTGTTGGTGCCGTATTCGCGGACAAAAAGTTGATACAAAAACGCAGCTTCGTTCGATGTACGTCCGCTAGTATAAAACACCGCCTCATTCGGCGATTTGAGTTTATTTAAGTGCGATGCGATTTTCCCAAAGGCATCGTCCCAGCTGATGGGCGTGTAATGCGATGCACCTGCAGCGAGGTAAACGGGTTCGGCGATTCTGCCTTTCTTTCCGATTTCGTAATCGTTGAGAAGCGACAGGTCTGCCACGCTATTTTTCGCAAAAAACGCGGCTGTTAAGCGTTTTGTTGTTGCTTCATCGGCCACGGCTTTGGCACCGTTTTCACAGTATTCACCGATGGGAGATCGTTCATCGTCGGGATCAGGCCAGGCACAACTGGGGCAATCGAATCCGCCTTTTTGGTTGAGTGCAAAGAGGGCTTTGGCACCTCGAGCGAGGTTCATTTCTTTGAGCACGTGCTGGACGGCCACTTTTACACCGGTAATTCCCGCCGCAGAAACACTCGGTTTATGGAGTCGTAATTTGAGAAGTTCCTCCGGATTTTCGGCATGAACCTTTGTGGTCGCAGTGTCGTGTGAGGTGTTTTTGGTGTGTTTATGGTTGTCCATGTTGAACTCGTAAACTCAAAAATACCAAATTCTTTTGGTGAACGCATCAAATCCTTTTCAACGTTGACGCTGAGTGTGTGATTGTTTGGATGTGTGATAGTTATTTATCGCGCATCAAATCGAGTTCTACTTCTATGTTTAGGGCGTTGGTTGAGGGTTGGTCCGATGAAAAAGCGATGCGATGTTTGGGCGTTTCCATCCAGATTTCGCGGGTGTCTTGGGCCAATGCAATGATATATTTTTGATCGATAAAATGGGCTTCTGATTTCGCTTGATGACCAATTTGCAGCACAAAAGTTAGGGTTTGCGTAGGGAAGGGGAGATGATTTTCCAAGGATTCGCCGTTCAACAGTTGGGCAAGTTCGTTTTCCTGAATTCGGAATCGGATTTGGTTGTCTTTGATGCGAATTTTCATGGTTGGTTCTTCCGTGGTTCGATTTTCCTGTCGGGTCAGTCCTTTGAATTGGTTTCCACCCTCTGAGTATGCGTATAAATATTACATCGTTCGCCGCGCAAAAATCCGATGAGGGTGATCCCCATTTCTTCGGCAAGGTCTATTGCAAGGCTCGATGGTGCTCCCACCGCAGCGATGAATCGGATACCCGCCATGGCCGCTTTTTGGACCAGTTCAAAGGAAATTCTGCCGCTCAGCAAAAGGATGTGATTGCACAAAGGGATTTGATATGATGCTTCCGGGGACGATAGCACGAAATGACCAATGAGTTTGTCGAGTGCGTTGTGCCTTCCTACGTCTTCAGAGGTGTGGATCAGATTTCCGCCCAGATCAAAGAGTCCACAGCCGTGAATTCCGCCCGTTTGGTCAAAGTTCGATTGCTCGGACCGCAAAATATCGGGCAGGGTATAGAGAATATTCGGTTCGATTTTCCATTGGGTTTTGTGCAGTTCGATGTTGCACTGCTGTTCCACGGCTTCCATGGAAGTTTTACCGCATACACCGCAGCTCGACGTGGTATAAAAATGCCTTTCCAGCTTCACCAAATCCACCGACACATGGGGCTGTAATTTTACGATGATTACATTTCCGTTGGGGTCGTTTCCTGTCGTGATGTGATCCAAATCTTGCTGGCTTTTGATGATGCCCTCTGAGAAAAGGAATCCCACGGCGAGGTTGACATCGTTTCCGGGGGTTCGCATAGTAATCGACAGTGGTTTTTCGATGGACGATGCGGCCATTGATTCAGCTTCTGATTCAGCGTCTGAATCGGCTTGTGAATTTTGACCAGGCAGTGGGCCAATGATGAGCTTGATTTCCAATGGCTCTTCAACCACCACGAAATCAGGCTGGGTCAGTGCTTTAGAACCATCCAAACGTTGAATTTCTGTGGGGGATATGCTGAATTTGTCGCTCATTGGTCGAAGCTTCTTAGGGTTTGCAATGTTTGGATATCGGTGGGCAAGATACAAGGATTATGAGTTTGCACAAACTGCTGCAACGAGGAATTCTCAATAGCGAAATCCCCTAACTGCATTAAATCAGACATGGGGTAATATGCCACCAAGGGTTCCAAAAACTGTGTGATGTGGTTTTGATAACAGCAGATCCGATTTTGGGTTTGTCCAACGGCAACCACATTCTCCAATGTTTCTTGGGTCATGTTCCGATAATCGCAACCTAAAACAAGCAGTCCATCAAACGGTATTTCCGCAGGCAATGTTTCCAGTTGATCAATACCTATATGCGCCATGCAACTCAGCAGCCCGGTGAGTGGACCTTTGTCTGAGTATTCATTATTGTCAAAAACCTCCCTAAGCCAGGTGGGTTGTTCGCCCAGGTGTGACATTAGATCTTGATTTTCACGGCAAGAGACAAACACCGTTTCGCAAAAGTTCTTTAGCAGTTCCGAGGCCTGGAAAAAAGCCGGCTTCCCTTGGATGGAAATCAACGCTTTGTCGTGCCCCATCCTGCGACTTTCACCCCCTGCCAATACCAAACCTGCAATCACCGATGTCTCTTTAGTCGTTATTACTTTGTGGCAGCGTCGGCCTTTGACTTCGCTTGTTTGATCATTTCATCCGTTCGACTTTTGGCCGCCAACTCAACTTGGTCCGCTTTATCGTTCAAGGAAGTTTCCCATTGATCCGCCTTTTGATTGCCTTTGGCCTCCGTTTGATCCGCCAATTTATATCCTTCACCCTTGGCTTCTGTGGCTTTTTTATCCGCTTCTTTGAGGAGTTTTTCAGCGGCTACTTTGGTCAATTTCTTTTGGATTGGGTCTTTTGCCGTGGCCACAAGCGCACCTGCTTCTTTTTTGGCTCTCTCCATGGCCATGGTATAGGCTTTGTCGGTTTCTGCCCTCTGTTTTGCTGCCAGTTCTTTGGCCTCAGTACGCATTTTGTCGGCGGTTTCTTTTCCGTTCGATCTCAATAGGTCTGCTTTTTCCTTTGCCTCTTTCAGTATGTCGGCAATCTGCTTGTTCAATGCATCGAACGCTTTGTCTTTCAATTGATTGATCACCGGTGCCGCCGCTTCTTTCAATGCACCTTTCCATCCCACGGTCAATTTCGGATTTTTCATATCCCCCGTGATCGTGAATGGCAACTTCCTGCCTTTGGCCATCAAGGTGCCTCCCAAGTGTAATTGTTTGCTCAGGTCGACATAGCCACCCAATTTCATTTGACATTCTTTGGGAAGGTTCACGCCAATGGAATCTTTTAATTTAAACTGTCCGTTTTCTATCAAAAAACCGGCTTTGGTGGGTTTCAACGACATTTTATCAGCAGCGCCCCATTGCAATTGTTTGGCGGCTTCTCCCATCCACGAAGGGACGTCCAAGTTGCCGCTAAACAAATTGAACAATCCTCCGGCGGTTAAACTCGCCAAATCCATGTCCATATTGGGTTTCAACTGCATGCCCATTTGCGTTTCGATATTCGCTAAACCTTGGATTCTGCCCACAATGGGTGCGTATTCTTTCACTAGCGATAGGGTGGTGGCCAAATTGGCTGGGTTCACATTCAAAATATTGAATCCCCCTTTTACAGTGGGTTTCCCTCCGATGGGGTTGGTGTACGACAACGATGCAATTTCCGCACGCGCACCAAAAATGGATGCTGCCAACGGATTTACATTGAGGATGCCATCTTTGATTTCGGCTTTTGCCGTGACTTGCTGCATGTCGTAGTCTTCGTAAATCAACCGACCAGCGTTCATGTTGAACATCAAATCCAAATTTTCTGGGATGCGGGGCGATTCGCTGGCCGCTGTATTGGACGCGCTATTTGCCGCGGCGGTTGTGCCCTCAGCACTGTTACCATCAGATTTTTCGTCTTTGGTCGCCGTAGGTGCTTCGCTTGAAGACATTGCCGACATCCATTCGTTTAGGTCGATGCTTTTGCTATTGATTACCAACTGCCCTTTGAGCGTTTCATCGTTGAGGTAATAACCCAACATGTTTTGCAATTTCCCATTCAGGCTCATGGCGGATTTTCCATACTGAATCCCATCGCCCACCACAGCAAAATCGCTAGGACTTACGCTTATCGATAGCGATTTCATCGATAGGGGTAGTGTCCCGGCAGCATTGTATTTGATTTGATTCAAGGCGATGTCTCCGTTTGCCTTAAGGTCGTTGAGTTGCTCTTTCGCGATGTTCTCTTTTGCTAGCGCGCTATAATGTCCGTCAAACGCAAAATGGGCTTTCACCTCGCCCGAGATATCCGTCCCCGATTCCAATGGAATTAGCTTCTTCCATTCATCCAAATGAAGGTCGATGTCGATTTTCCCCTTCGCATACGGGTTGCTAATCGGCGTTTTCATATCTAGCTCAACAGAAATCGGATCGCCACCCAAAACAGCTTGTAATGGCGCAATTACTAGATGTGTATTGTCTGGATTGCCATCGGTGTTGTCCATCAATAAGTTAAGTTTGATGTTGCTTGCGCTGGCGGGCATTCCGGGGTATTGGAAACCTGCCTTGTCGACATTTAATTCCGCGTGTGTTGATGGCATTCGCTCATCGTCCATGATCCCTTTCATCAGGAACACGAGCTTCAAACTGCCCGATGCTTTTACGTCGGCGAAATTCTCTGTATAACAGCCTGGAACAACGCTGAGGAATGATTTGAAATCGCTGTTTGGCGTGCGCACATCGATGTCCATATCCATGTCCTTTTCACGCATTTCTATCCATCCCTTGGCTTGTAGTGGCAACGCATTGATTTTGAATTCGTTGTCGGCAAATCCAAAACGCATCTTTTTCAAATCCATGTCGATGTTGGTGTTCGCATCAATTTTGGCTTTGCTCAGCATCGTCATTCCACCATACGACATTGTAAACTGATCGATTAGCAGATCGTTTTTGAGTGTAAAAATCTCATCGGCAAAATCCCCATTGGCGTGCCAGTTGAGGCCGTTGCTGGTGATTTCGAAGTCCATGGAATGGTCCACGTAATGCAATCGCGTATTTTCGATAGACAAATCGTTTATTTTGATGGCAATGGGTGCCGCTCCGGTATCTTGGGGTGCAGTTCCGGCCGTAGTATCGGGTTTTGCGAGGTCGAAGTTGGCTGCGCCGCTCGTCAAAAAGATGATTTGCGCTCTTGCGTCTGAGATCGCAATTTTACGGATCACAACGGTTTCGCCTTTCCAAACGGAGGCAAGGTCGAGGACCAGTCGAATGCTCTTCGCATCGATCAAAGTATCTTGGGCAAAGGAGTCCACGCCCACCACTTTTACATTGTCGATACCGAGGCTAAGGTTAGGGAAATTGCGGAGTAGGCTCAGGGAAACATCGTCGTTGAAACTCACCTTTGCATTCAGGCTTTTATTGGCGACTTCTTTAACAGCGCTTACAATTTTGCCTTTAAACAAAAACGGAAGGATGAAAAGTAGGGCGATGATGGCTCCAAGGCAGATGCCGGTGATTTTAGCGATTTTTTTGAAATTCATGTGTAAGCAGTAATACAAAAATAATCAATGAGGTCGGTTCATAAACGTATTTACTCGTTTAACGGCATTCTTCCTCACGTCCAAATAAAACAAATTGATGTCGCCAATGTGGTAGTTCGGATCCGTATAAAATCGACTTCCTGGGAACTTTGGTTTGGTGATCCACAATATACCGCCATGGACTTGGGCATCGCAAATTTTGGGCAAGGTATTTGAAAAGGGTCTCAGAACGGCTCCGGCTTGCTTTGATTTGTCTATGTATTCTTCATTGAGTTCCCAGCTGATCGGATTCACACAAACGGCGCGTTCCAGTGCCAACGGGTAATAAGGCGGTACATAACCTCGCTGATAAGTGCTCCAACTCACAAAACAACCCGTGGCAGAATCGTTGGTGCATGGCGGAAGACCCGGTAGTGAATCCTGTGGTACCGGCATCCCAATTAAGTATGTAGCCACCAATTGCTGCTGTAGCGGAGTGCCTAAAATATGCTCTTTGATGATGCGGGCCGCGTGAATCGTTCCTTGACTGTGCGATGCGATGATGATGGGTCTACCCTGGTTCCAGTGCTTTAGGTAGTACAAAAATGCCTGTTCCACATCGTTGTAGGCGGTGTCGAGGGCAGCTTTTTTATCGTCTTTGTGCGGTGTAAGAAATACCGAATAATGGGCCTGACGGTATCTGGGTGCGTAGATTTTTCCGGCGGCGTTGAAAGCGGAGGCTTGGAATCGAATTGGACTTTCGTCGACCACTTTGTTGAGTTCTGCATCGCGCAAATCTTGATTCCAAAGGAATTCAGTTTCAGGCTTATCGGTATAGGTGGTGGGATGGATAAAGAACACGTCGGCCGGGGCATTTTCTTGGTTGTTTTTTAAGCCCCGCGGACAATCATCGGAAGGATCTTTTTTGGTGGGAAGGGCACTCCAGTGCTCAAGATGGGCGTAATTGGGTGCGGGCGGACAAGGAGAAGCTGAAAAACGTGTGGGGTTGCAATATCTCTGTGCATTTGCGAGGGGTGCATAGAGGAATCCGAAACTGAGTAGGGCAAATATTCTATTTGACATATTAAAACGGAGCGAGTTTTTATTTATATTCGTTCAAAAATAACACTATGTATACTGGTTTGGTTCACATGCACAATTTGTTGCGCTGGGTGATAGTTATCACCTTGATTTTGTCGTTGATAAACGCCTTTAAAGGCAAAAATGGAAAAGAAACCCTAATTATGATGATTTCATCCCACGTGATGCTGCTGATCGGTTTGATTCAGTGGTTTGGCGGGGATTGGGGCCTAAAACAAATCAAAAATTTGGGTATGGGTGAGGCGATGAAAAATGCGGCGATAAGATTTTTTGCCGTAGAACACTCATTGATGATGGTGATTGCAGTGGTATTGATTACGATAGCACATCGTTCGGCGAAAGCAGCAAAGCCCAACACAAAATGGTTTTTGGTGGCGGCGTTGTTGATTATTTTGATGATGATGCCAGGACCTTGGAAGTCAGATCCAGCCTTGCAGCGCGGATTGTTCCCGGGCATGTAAGGGAGAGCATTTGTTGCTTCATCTTGGCAACATTTTTGATTACTTTTTAGCCCTATGAAATTCACCATCAAACAATCACTAATCCTGGGTTCCACCCTGCTGTTTTTGTCGTTGATATTTGGTTATGCCGGCGCCTGGCTTTACAATTGCAATGTGTTAAACCGTGCGTCTCATGGTTTGCAAATTGCCGGTGATGTGTCGATGGATCGTTCTGGTGTGCGAGCGATATCCGCGAATGGCGACATGCCCTCGGGCTTTGAACAAGCTTCTGCCTCAGCAACGCCATCGGTGGTCTTCATCAAAACAGTGAGTACAGTGCAATACGATAGTCCTTTGAGCGGCTTGTTCTGGGATTTCGACCCCTTCGGTTCTCGTGGTCAGGCCGCAAGCACCGGTTCGGGTGTGATCGTGAGCAAAGACGGTTACATCGTCACCAATAACCATGTGATTAAAGGGGCTGATAAAATTACTGTCGTGCTGAATAAGCCCAAAAACGAATATACAGCGAGGGTGATCGGGACCGACCCTAGTTCTGATTTGGCGGTTTTGAAGATTGAGGCGAATGATCTGCCGGCGGTGGCTTTCGCAAATTCCGATTTGGTGAAAGTGGGTGAGTGGGTGTTGGCTGTGGGGAATCCTTTTAATCTAACCAGTACTGTAACAGCTGGCATCGTGAGTGCCAAAGGCCGAAATATTAATATTGTAAAGAACCAGTTCCCAATTGAGAGTTTTATTCAGACCGATGCGGCCATCAACCCAGGCAATTCAGGGGGTGCGTTGGTGAATCTTCGCGGCGAATTGGTGGGTATTAACACGGCGATCCAAAGCAATACCGGCAGCTATTCTGGGTATGGTTTCGCCATTCCGGCCAACATCGTGATGAAAGTTGTCGCTGATTTGATGGACAATGGCGTGGTGTTGCGTGCGTTTTCGGGGATGACTGTTGGCGAGGCAAGTTCGGATGAACTGAAGCGCTATGGTTTGAGCAACGATGCGGTAAAGGTGACAGAATTGATTGAAGATGGACCGGCATATAAATCGGGGCTACGTTTGGGTGATGTCATTACCCATTTGGGTGGTATGCCTGTGGATGGCAAACCGATGTTCGATGAGCATTTGGCTTACAAACGTCCGGGACAGGCCTTGGAATTGCAGTATCTGCGCGAGGGCAAGTCGGTGAAGGCCGAGTTATTGCTCATCGGAACGACAGAAAATCAAGCATTGTTGATGAAAGGCGCGGTGAATAGCAAATTGCTGGGTGCGGATTTTCAGCCATTGGGTGCGAGTGATTTGCAGAAATATGGCCTCACCAGTGGGATTAGATTGATAAACATTCAGCGTGGGAAGACCATCGCACAGATGGGCCTCGGCGAAGGCTTCGTGGTGGTGAAATTCAACGGGAAATCATATGCGGAGCCCGAAGAGTTGATTTCGGCCATGGAAGCGGCTCGGGGTCGGATCGAAATCGTGGGAAAAGACCGCAACGGAAGCAACCAGAGCTTCAGCTTTTATAGTTATTGAGTTCGTCACAATGCAAAAGAATATCTTTGCAGTATGAACCCTGCGATTCCCAAATTACATTTTGCCGATTCTAACCGCTTTTTTGTGATGGCGGGACCTTGTGCCATCGAAGGCCGCGATATGGCTTTTGAAATCGCCGAGCATCTGGTGGGTGTGAGTGAGCGCTTGCAGTTGCCCCTGATTTTCAAAGGCAGTTATCGCAAGGCAAATCGTTCTAGGATGGATTCGTTTACGGGTATCGGAGATGAGAAAGCACTGCAGATTTTGGCCGAAGTGGGGGCGCATTTTGGGATTCCTACGGTGACAGATATTCATGAATCTCATGAAGCGGCGATGGCGGCGGAGTATGTTGATGTATTGCAGATTCCAGCGTTTTTGTTCCGTCAGACCGAGTTGTTGGCGGCAGCAGCGCGCACCGGGAAATGGGTAAATATCAAGAAGGGTCAGTTTGCCGGCCCAGATGCCATGAAACACGCCATGCAGAAATGCATTGATTGCGGGAATGACCGTGTGATGCTAACCGATCGTGGAAATATGTTCGGCTACGGCGATATGGTGGTTGATTTTCGAAATATTCCTCAGATGCAGCAATTCGGCGCACCCGTGATTATGGATATCACCCATAGTTTACAGCAGCCCAATCAGAGCAGCGGTGTAACGGGTGGCAAACCTGAGTTGATCGAAACCATTGCCAAAGCGGCGATTGCTGTGGGTTGCGATGGCCTGTTCATCGAAACGCATCCGGATCCTTCTGTTGCCAAAAGCGATGGCGCCAATATGTTACCATTGAATCAGTTTGAAGGGCTGATGCAGAAATTGATCCGCGTCCGCGAATCAATTTTGTAATTACTTCTTTTTCTTCTTATCCTCAGGCTTATCGGCTGGGGCAGCGTCTCCATCGGCGGGAGCAGCAGCATCACCTTCAGCACCTGGCTTCGCCTTTACTGGACGGGCTGGTCTTGCTGGACGTTCTTTCTTAGGCGCCTTCTTTGGGATCAAAATGTACTCCGCATCTGTCAAATAAGATTCAGACTTGAACACCTTGAAGAAACTCTTACCTAATGTAGGCTGATCTACTTTGTCGGTGATCTGGAATGTGATGTTATTGATGACATATCCGTTGATCTCCAATTTGTTGATCATGAACTTATTGCTTGGCAACTTAGTTTTACCCACCTTCAATTTTTCACCTTCCAAGAAATCTTTCTTACTAATCAACTTCTCTTTGTACCACTGAGCAGCCACTTCCAAAGGAACCGCAGTGAATTTGCCGTTAAAGTCAAACGCAAATGCCGTTGGGTCTTTGTCCAATACCATCGCGCTGATGGTTGGCTTACCCGCATTGTTGCCCAATTTGGCATGAACCGCATAAGAGATATCTAAACCGTTAACAACAGGGGCGTCAGCCGCTTTCTTCGCCTTTTCAGCACTGTCTTTTTCTTGCTTGCCGATGTTGGTGTTATTGATATCGACATCCTGATTCACAATCGCGCGAGAAATCTGTCCTTCAAATCCGAAACGAACGGTTGTTCTACGGTTTTGTTGGTGCTGGAATTCATCACAAGCAACAAAGGGTTTTTCATCTACGAACTTGATTTCAGAAGGCTTGTAGCGCTCGTAGTAACTTTTAACCACATTGCCCACAGCATCTTTTTCAATAACCATCTTCTTGGTTTTTCCGTCGATGTAAGGCGTAAGACCGGCAACTTCGCCGCCTTCACATTTACAATCGTTGATCAATTGTGTTTCACCGTAACCACGAGCCACAATACGTGCAGAATCAATTTTCCACGTTTTCATCAAGTAGGTACGAGCACTGTCTGCACGGCGCTGTGCCAATTTTACGTTGTAATCATAGCTAGAACGACAGTCAGTATGAGAACCCAATTCTGTAATTAGTTTAGGGTATCTCAATAATACAGTTTGAGCGAAAGTGTCCAATACGCGGGCTGCATCGCTACGAATGAATGCTTTGTCCAAATCGTAGAAGATGGGAAGGGTAATCACCTTCTCCAATGGATTTTCCAAACAGAAATCTTGCACCAACTCAATCGTTAAACGTATGCCATAGGTGGTTTTTTGTGCTGGCTCTGCTTCAAAGTAGTATTTCTCTGGATATTTAGAGAAGATCTCGTAGTTGGTTTTTTCACGCAACTTGGCGGTGTAAACCCCTTGATCATCGGCCTTCAATACCATTTTGGTGGTGTCGCGATCGTTGGTCAAAATCACAGTAGCACCAGCCAAAGGCTTCTTGGTGTTACAATCAGTGATGATACCGCGAATTGTAATAATGATAGGTGTGATGTCAAACGAATAGATATCGTCGTTGTTCTTTTTGTCTCCACGGTTACTACTAAAGTACCCTTTATTGGCATTGCCTTCAAAGAAAGTGATACCGAAGTCGTCACCCCCTGAGTTGATTGGCTCACGCATGTTTTCGCGCTCTCTCCAAACACCAATTTCGTCTGTGGGTTCAGCGTTGTTGATATCCAAACCACCCAAGGTTGCCCATCCGTCAGACGACCAATACAATTTGTTGTCGTGCTGATTGAAGTAAGGATAGTATTCGTTTCCGCGGGTGTTGATATCGGGCCCTAAGTTGATAGGATTTCCCCATGATTTAGAACGTTTGCTATAGGTAACGGCCCAAATATCAAAGCCACCCAAACCGCCTTCGCGGTTGGATGAGAAGTACAATGTTTTTCCATCGGGGCTCAACGCGGGGTGACCGTAGGTGTGCGCGGTATCTTCTTTACAGAATTCTAATGGCTCACCCATAATCCATTCTGGACCTACTTTTTTGAGTTCGTAGATGGCACATTTTTCTGATTTGCCTTTTTCGCGGTGGCCACACTGGGTGACATACATCGTGCTGAAACGGCTATCGAAAGTCATCGGACCGTCGTTGGCTTTGGTACTAATTTTATCGGTTTTGTCTTTGTAAATCGCGGGTCCCCACTTTTCTTTTCCTTTTTTGCCCGTCTTTTCTACGCTCCAAATGTCTGTCCATGTTTCCATGGTTCCTTCGTATAGACGCTTGCTGTTTCCACCTTCACGATCCGATACAAAAAACAAGACATCATCTTTTTTACCCGCAATCATTGGCGCCCAGTCGTTGGCTTTTGAGTTGGCGGGTTTGAATTTTTCGACTTCAAATTGAGAACTATCTTCGGTCCATTGCAATGCCAATTCACAACCTTGCTTGCGGACATCGGCGAGGGTATCGCCAGGGACTTCAGCCAAGTAAACGTCGTATGCATCCAAGGCTTCGCGGTATTTTTCCACCTTTTTGAGGAGGTTGGCGCGCATCAACAAAGCTTTGGTGTTTTTTGGGTCAGTTTTAAGGACTTTATCATACAAACGAAGTGCTTTGTCGTACTCATCCGAAAGGCGATAAGCCTCAGCGGCAAAAAATATCGCTTCAGATTTTAGCTTTTTGTCCTTGGTGGATTTTGAAAACTCTTCAAAAATGATGGCTGACTGTCGGTAGTAGCCTTGCTTGAACAATTTGTCGGCTTCTTCGAACTTGGGTTTGCAACCGGTTGCATAAAATGCAATGGCAACCAAAACGAGGGTAAAGAGGGAGCTATATTTTGTGCGCATTCGGAATCTTTTGATGTTCATTAGTGAGGTTTCGGGGAAACAGATTGAGTTTAAGATGCTAAATAATGAATTTAAAGGCAAACATCAAAGGAAATACGTAAAAATAACGCCGATTTGATGCTGTGCCGACATTACTGCGCAATCGAAAAAAGTCGTTTTTGCTCTTCTGCGGTATAGGTTCGGCCCAGGAATGGGTGATTGGGTATTTCTTGTATTTCTTTGATTATAAGTGCTTTGTAATGGCTTTGTTGTTTGAAATATTGGAGTAAATCGATGGCGGGAGAGGCCAACCGGCTGTTAAAACCGAGAATCGCATCAAAAAGGTTTTGTGTAAGTTCTGGTGTTAAAACATTGAGGCGTTTGAGCGCGGCCATTGCATTCGTTCTCGTTCTGAATTCGTAGTAAGGTCCCGTCATGGAAATCAGACTGTTTAAGAAAATTTGGGGCTCATTTTCGGTTCTTTTTTCGTGAAGAGAAACTTCTTGTTTTTTCTGTTGCTCGATGGCGTCGGTGTAAGCAAGTTCAAAATACTTCACGGTGAGGTTGTGGAGATAACCGGTTTCGTCTTTGATGGCCTCCAGGATATCGCGGTGGCTGATGAATGCAGGTTGATATTGTGTTGACGCCACGATCTCCGTTGATCCCGGGGCAGCCACCTGAGCGGTTGACATCTGTGGCAAATTCCAGAGGCGATTTACCACCAATTCGATGTTGGTATAACTAGAATCCTTAAGTCCTTTCAGGAAAATTTCTCTATAACTAGGCTGCAACGGAAGACGTTCGAATAAAATTTTACGTACTGAAGAATGTTCGCTATTTGCGATTTTTTGGATCATTCCGTTGCTGGCATCTGTAGCATTGAAAACACCTGGCAAACTAAGCCACTGAGAAGCAATTTCTACCTTCATTTCGCGGAAGATTTCTCGGTTCCACGCTTGTTGCAAGACATCCTTGAAATTAATCATTTCCGCATTTTCTTGTTGTTCCACCGTTCCGAAATGCGCCATATTTTTATATAATGCGCCATGCAGGGCGATAGTTCCGCGCAACGCCACAAGTGCGTCGTAACGATCTAACATGCTATTGCCATGGTCCAATTGCCAAAGCCACTCACTTGGCGATTTTTGCATTTCCAAAGACTTAATCACACGACTGCCAGCATCAAAAACAACCGTAATCGGAGCTTTTTGGGTGTTGAAATGGAAAGTATGCTGGGACTTATCGACCCAAACGGTGCGTTTTTCACTGCTTCCATCTACATAGAGAATGTCAACATCGATTGGCATTCGAAATAGCCCAACCACAATATCCTGATTTTGGGTTTGTTTGACGTTGATTTCTACATCGTATTCAGGGATCAGCACATCCACATTGGGTGTGTTGTTGGAATTGGTCGATGATTTAGCGCGCACATTCCAGTCCACTGCGTAAATCGGTTCGCCACCGCGATGAATCCACTGATCAAAAAACCAATCCATATTGATACCCGTGGCATCGATGATGGCCTTTTGCAAATCCCAAGTCTCCACCGTTGCAAGTCCATGCCTCATTAAGTAAAGGTTGATGCTTTTGCGATAGTTTTCTTCGCCGAGGACGTGCTGCAACATATATAATACACTTGCTCCTTTGGGATAATGCCTCGAAGACCCCGCCGCACTATGTCGGACCGGCAATGAGTTAGCCTTCCCAGCCGCAATTGCACCGCGCATCTGATCTCTGAAATACCAAGATTTTTCGTCGTTACCGTAAATGCTGCCCAAGAACAGACCAGGATAAAACGTTGCGAAGCTCTCCTGCAACCACTGCTCGCCATCGTGACGGCCGGTGATATAGTCGCCAAACCACTGATGCGTGGCCTCGTGCGCGTTCACAGTAATGTAATTTCGCTCTTGATAACTGCGCTTATCGACCCAGAAAAAGTCGCCAAAAGTGGTGGCCGACGTGTTTTCCATCGCGCCGAACATAAAATCCTGAATCATCACCTGCGAATAGGTGATCCATGGGTATTTGATGCCGGTTTCGTTCGATAGGAAATCAATGATTTGTTCGCTGTAACGCGCTGTGGGCTCAATTCTTTCAAGGTGCTCCTTGTAATGCCAAAATTGCATTGGTGTGCCGGCGGGACTCACGGATTTTTTCACGCCATAATCCCCGATAGCCAGCATCAATAAGTATCCCGCGTGCGGATTATTCAACTTGTAATGCCAAGTGTTGTTGGTTTTGGTTTTCGTTTTGGACAGCAACGTCCCGTTTGATAAAACTTGGTATTTTTCGTCGAAGGTGATCACGGTTTCAGTAACGAATTTGTCGCTGCGATCATCGATCATCGGAATCCAATAGCGGTTGTCGACGCCTTGACCCTGGGTCCATATTTGTCGGTGCGTCATTTCATCCGGACTGCTTATTTCGCCGAGGTTCCATCCAATAAAATAGATGCCTTTATTGGGTTTGGCGATATATTCAAAGGTAATTTTATGCTGCATGGATGCGCCATGATTCTGCACATGCATGGGTTGGTAGGGTTCTAATTTCAGGCCTGGGTAAACGACCACACCGGTGGGGATGATTTTGAACGCGAGCGTTTTTCCGTCCATCGATGCATTTAATATGTTGATTCCTGGGGCATCAAAGAAAATGGTATCGATTACGCTTTGTAAGGGCTCAAACGTATGCGTGACCTTGCCGAAGACGGTTTTCTTGGGCGCATCAAACGAAACTTCCAATTTCATGTGCAAGACATCGATGTTGCGGTTGCGTTCATGTCCGCCCGGATCCACGTGATAGGCCTGCGTTTCGGGGAATTGGGCTTTGAGGTGTGACGCTGTGAAAAATAATATGGCGAGAAGGGGTAGGTGTTTCCTGGTGATGGCGGCGTTCATTGTGATAGAAGTGGGTTGTGAAGTTAAGGGGATGGGTTGTAAAAAAATGTTCAGCGAATATAGTACCGACGGGCCGTGAGAAAAATTCATTGGCATTTTTTGCAAATCTTACTTGCCTATTGGCAAAAAACACCTTATTTTTGCAGTCCTTTTAAGAATCTGAGACGCGAAAGTTGGTAATCAACTACTCACATCAAGGATAAGAACTAGGAAACGGATTGGTAGTTCAGCTGGTTAGAATGCCGCCCTGTCACGGCGGAGGTCGCGGGTTCGAGTCCCGTCCAGTCCGCAAGAAAGCAGTTTCAAACTGTATCAAAACGTGTAAACACTAGTGTTTACACGTTTTTTTTTGTTCTAGCATGTGTCAAAATGTTTCAATTTGTACCCACTTTTGGTAGCTAACTGGTAACCCCTTTTAGAAAATCAAAAAAGGGTTACGAGTGTTGGTACAAATTGGCACAGTAAATCAATGTGTTAGACTTGTTTTGTTCTGCTTGGGTTTGTAGTTTTGTCATCAAAATGGGGGCGAAAATAAAACAATCGCCATGTCGTCAAAAACAACTTTCGGTTTGACCTTTTTCATCAACCGATCAAAAGAAAAAAAGAACGGGGAATGCCCCGTGATGCTTCGCATCAACATCAATGGAGAGCGAGCAGCTCTTCAACTTAAAAGGTATCTCAAACCTGAGGTTTGGGATTCCACCCGCTATGTAATGAAAGGCCGTACTATTGAAGCACGGATTTTCAACGATTACCTGGAAGCGGTTCGGGTAAAAGCTCACAAGAAATACAATGAGCTTTTATCTTTGACAGATGACGTAACTCCGCAGATGCTCCGGGATTCAATCCTGGGGATAAACACTGCCAAAACAAGGACCGTCATCGACATTTGGGAAGACCATGTAAATGGACTCCAAAAACTAATTGGCAAGGAAAACACCTATGCCACTTATCAGAAGTACAACACTGCAAAGAATCATTTTATAAAAGTCTTGCAGAAGTATTACTGTGAATACAGCAGAGCATCGTAGACTAAATTAGTAAAATACTAAGTTAGTACTATTGATATGGAAAAAACAAAAGA
>JBEGUW010000151.1:0-6199 GCA_041178665.1 Bacteroidota bacterium | reverse complement strand
TTTGATTTAAGCCATGGCGGACATTTAACCCACGGAAGCCCAGTGAATTTTTCGGGAAAATTGTATTCGCCCAACTTTTATGGCGTTGAAAAAGAAACCGGATTGATCAATTACGATACTGTTGAAGAAATTGCGAATTCCTGTCAACCCAAACTCATGATTTGCGGTGCGAGTAGCTATAGCCGCGATTGGGACTATAAACGTCTTAGAGAAATTGCAGATTCTATTGGAGCGCTTTTACTTGCCGATATTTCCCACCCGGCCGGCCTCATCGCCAAAGGAAAACTCAATAACCCCATTCCCCATTGTCATATTATTACCACAACCACCCATAAAACCCTTCGCGGTCCAAGAGGTGGGGTGATTATGATGGGTCAAGATTTTCCAAATCCCATGGGTGAAACCAATCTCAAAGGTGAAATCAAGATGATGAGCGCCATCCTCGATAGTGCCGTTTTCCCAGGAACCCAAGGCGGACCCCTAGAACATGTAATCGCTGCCAAAGCTGTAGCTTTTGGTGAAGCCCTAAGCGATACATTTGATGCCTATTGCGATCAAGTAATTGCTAATGCCAAAGCACTTGCAGCGGCGATGGTAAATAGAGGTTATTCGATTATTTCTGGCGGGACCGACAATCACATGATGCTCATCGATTTGAGATCTAAGAGCGACGACCTGACCGGGAAATTGGCGGAAAAAACCTTGGAAAAATGCGAAATTACCATCAATAAAAACACGGTACCTTTCGAAACCCGCAGTCCATTTGTTACCTCAGGTATTCGTTTGGGAACCTCGGCCATTACTACCCGCGGACTAAAAGAATCGGATATGGAAACCTTGGCAAACTGGATTGATAAAGCTTTAACCAATCATGAAAATGAGAAAATGCTTAATGAAATTAAGGGCGAGGTAAAAGTCTTTATGAAGGACTACCCTTTGTACGCCTAAACTTGGCTGCCCAACGGCGGATTTCGTGGAAGAAAAATAGCCATCCCACACTAATTGCATAAATCACAGCCGATAAAACAAGGCCGCTGATACCTGTCAGCCCCAATCCGTATTTTACCATGCCAAAGCATATCATACCAAACACAATTTGGTAAAAAACGATTTCAAAATTCCTCCATCGCCATTCGTATCCACCTAGTTTTTGTGTTTTCACCAAACAGGCACCCGCAAAAACCCACTGGGTTATCAAACAACCCGTTGCCGCACCCAGAGCACCCACTTTAGGGATCTCGATGTAGTTAAAAGCGATATTGATGCCCACACAAACAAATGCAAGAGAGGCCAACCATTTCATTTGTCCTGAGGCGGTTACAAAGGTGCCAAAAACATGGACCAGACTCATCGGGACAAAAGCCAACATCAATACCTTGAAAATCATCGCGGCGTTTAAGATTTCGCCCGAATAAACCATCGCTTGCGGTATTTCAACGCCATTTTGTGTGAGAGTAGCCCCCAATTCCATTTGTCCGTGATATAGCCAATTGATCAAGGGTTCGCCGTAAAACCAGGCACCCATCGCTGCGCCCAACGACACCCATAACACCAACCTGAAACTCAACCAAATCACCTCACCGTTATCGTCGCCGGTTGCCAATCGCTTACTAAAAAGTGGCAACAACTGCGTGCTTAACAAAGCGCTAAAAATCAAACCGGCATCCAACAAACGATACCCTCTGGTATACAATCCGATTTCCGCATATCCCGCCGCCAATTGCGATTTGATAGCATCCGCATCAAGGATTTCAGCAACGCCATCCAATCGGCTAGCCGACAACCACTGAATCATTTGTACATCGATGCGTGTAAATATGCTCATCGCCAATGCCATTATGCCAAACCAAACGACTTCCTTGCTCCAATCACCGAGGGATTTTTGGGTCGGTTTATTATCAGCAGTCGCACCGCCTTGCTTCTTGGTCACATCCACATCCTTCTTTACAGTTCCAGCAGAATCAGAGGCTACACTTTTAGATTCACTCGCACTCTTACCTCGCCAAAAAACCAAAATCAAACCCAAAACCAAGGCCGTGGCATAGCCAAAAAACTGGGCGAACTGAAAATTCAGAACCCCGCCCTCGCTAGCAAACTCGCCGACTGTAAATGTCCGAAGCATCCAAGTACAAACACCCAACGCCACCAATCGATCCACCACGCTCAACCAACTATCCGATACAAATCTCTGTTTTCCTTGCAAAACGGCGCGCATCATCAAAACCACCGAAGCCAATATTTGATTGATTAAAGCGAACAACAAGAATTGCATCTGAATCCCCGACTGCATTTGGGCAACCATCAAAACCAGGCAAACGTAGACCAAACCGAGTCCCAACCGCAAAAAGAGCATCCGCCGGGGATGGCCCAACTTTCCATTGGCCGCAATCTCGCGGGCCGCATATGTGTTCAGACCGGCATCCAACAGCACCGCAAAAAGCAATACCAAATTAAAATGCAAGGTGTAAACGCCATACCACGAATCGCCCATGCGGAGCTGAATCTCGCGCTCAATCCAAAGAATCCACAGCGGTTTCACCAGCCAATTCAATAGCTGAAGCCACAATAGATTTTTTAAAAATGCCCGTTGCATGTCATGCGAAGGTAATAGAAAAAAAATTGCCCGTTTTTACCAAACCCCGTACCACTCGCCACTTCACCCACCCTATCTTTGCACCGTGCACGATTTAGAGCCCCATTTTGCATGGATTAACCTGTATTCCGCAGCCCAAGATCCAAGGTCGCCTTTCTTTGAAAGGGAATACAACGAATTCTATTTCGATAAAGCCGTTTACAACTATTACATCCACCCGCAATGGGATCAGTTTGGGTCGAATACCCTCTATATCAAAATCCTATTCGCCGATTACCAAGAAGGTTTTGCCATCATCGAAATGATTGGAGAATGGAACGATGCCCTCTATAACGATGTGATGAACCTGAAGCGCGAAGTACTAGAAATCCTCATGCAAGACGGCATCCAAAAATTTGTGATGATAGGCGAAAATATCATGAATTTCCATGCCTCAGACGATGCCTACTACGAAGAGTGGTTCCAAGACGTGGAAGAAGGTTGGGTTGCGATGGTCAACTTTAGAGACCATGTGGTGCAGGAATTCCGCAGGGAACGCATCGACTTCTACCTCAATTTTGGGGGTGAGTTGGACGATATCGCTTGGCGAACGCTGGGTCCACGACAGCTATTTGCGATGGTGGATGGGATTCTAGGACGGCGGTTGAATTGAGGTTTAGATATCCTCCAAGGAATCCAAATAGTAACCATCCTTGGGCTCAAGCGTTCCATTGTAAATTCGAATAAAATCCACAATAGCCCATACTAGGCCGATATACAAAATCCAATCACCAACCTTAAATAAAAAATATACCATAGTCAGAGCAAGCTGAATCATTCCAATCTTTTTATACCCTAGATAAAATCTATGGATCCCAAGCAAACCAAGGATTAGACAGAGCACCAAAGCACGTTTATGACTTTTGCCTTCGCGTGGATCATATTTTTTCTGATTGGCTTTTACAATAGGCTTTGAAACAACCTTCGCTTTCACTGTTTTTGTTAAGGAATTCGATGATTTAACTACTTCAGATGTTGATTTAAAATAGTTCTTTACGCTTGCTTTTCCATTTTGATTCATCACGGAATTAGAATACAACTCGGGATTTTGGTTAGCAGGATTAACCATCGCATTTTCTGAAGAATTTACAGACTGAAGGGCTAGGCTTTCTGTATTTTGAGCAACCTTAACCATATCCGATTTGGCCTTAACTTTCTTTGATGTTTGTTTTACGACATTGTTGTTAGCATTAGAACCACCACCACCCCAAGCGATGTTAAACCCACGGCTGTGATAGCGTTTAGTGAATGTAGCATTTGTGCTGCAAGATGAAAATAGAATCAACAGCATCACTAAAAATAATCCCAATTTTGAAGTAACTAATTTTTTCATGTTTTTTGGTTTGATTTTACGAATTTAACAAAATTGCTTAAAAGTCAAAAAATCCTCCAATAAAATCGCATTTAGATTCCGTATAAATGACGTAATTTTGCACCTCAATTCATTAAAAATCATGAGAGAAATCGCCTTTAGAGAAGCCCTACGAGAAGCCATGCAAGAAGAAATGCGCAGAGATGAAAGCATCTTTTTGATGGGAGAAGAAGTGGCAGAATACAACGGTGCATACAAAGTCAGCCAGGGCATGTTGGCCGAATTTGGCGAAAAACGTGTAATCGATACACCTATCGCAGAGCTCGGTTTTGCAGGGATAGCCGTGGGTGCCGCAATGAATGGACTTCGTCCCATTTGCGAATTCATGACCTTTAACTTTTCGTTGGTAGCCATCGATCAGGTGATCAACTCAGCCGCCAAAATCAATAGCATGAGCAACGGTCAGTATACTTGTCCGATCGTATTCCGCGGTCCAACAGGTAGCGCCGGTCAGTTGGCTCAACAGCACTCTCAAGCATTTGAAAATTGGTATGCAAACACCCCTGGTCTTAAAGTGGTGGTGCCAAGCAATCCCGCAGATGCAAAAGGTTTATTGAAGAGCGCCATTCGCGATGCAAACCCCGTGATTTTCATGGAAAGTGAGCAGATGTATGGCTACAAAGGCATGGTCCCTTCAGAAGAATATTTGATTCCCATTGGCAAAGCAGATTTAGTGACTGCCGGAACCGATGTCACCATCGTGAGTTTTGGAAAAATGATGCTACGCTGCCATGAAGCCGTTGCCGAATTGGCGAAGGATGGAATTAGCGTGGAGCTCATCGACCTTAGGACGGTTCGTCCGATCGACTACGATACCGTGATTGAGAGCGTAAAGAAAACCAATCGTTTGGTGATTGTAGAAGAGGCTTGGCCTTTGGCGAGCATCAGCTCTGAAATCAGCCACATGGTACAACGTAGAGCCTTTGATTACCTCGATGCGCCCATTCACCGCGTAACCACGCAGGACACTCCATTGCCATACGCTCCAACGTTTGTTGAGGCCTTCTTGCCAACGGTGAAGAAGATCATGGATGCAACAAAATCCGTGCTTTACCGGGCTTAAATTTTCCAAGAAAATAAATTAAATCACGGACAATAACTTCCCATCAGGGAGCGAGGCGGGATCCACCATTTCGCCGATGGTTTGATGGAAACATTGGGCCGCGCGGAGCGCGGCCTCCACTTCACCCAGTGAAGCAGCCCCAACACTCAACAACAATCCCCCGCTGCTCTGAGGATCCACCAACCATGCAAATGCGCCCGCATCCCGCATGTCGATTTCCCCCTCGTAAGCATTCCAATTCCGCATCGCATTGTCGGGCAAAATAAACTGCGACGCAAATGTCTCCGCCTCGGCGATCCAAGGTAACTTATTGGATTCAATCACCGACCCCAATCCACTCGACTTACAGAGTTCTAGTAGGTGGCCCGCCAATCCAAACCCAGTAACATCCGTCATGGCATGTACGCCCGAAATCCCGCCCAAAACTGAACCCACGTGATTCGTTTGGACGATCCACTTGTATAGAATTTTATCCTGCTCCGAAGAAGTGAGGCCGCGCTTATGCGCGGCCGAAAGCATCCCCAAGCCCAAAGGCTTCGTTAATAGTAAAACATCCCCAGCCTTTGCGCCCGCGTTGGTCTTCAAATTCGTAGATTCCACAAGCCCGGTGACACTCAACCCAAACATGGGCTCCGGACTGTCGATCGTATGTCCGCCAGCCAATGGAACCCCCGCTGCATTGCAGACTTCAAGAGCCCCTTGCATCACCTCACGCGCAAGTGAAACCGGCAGCGTATCAATGGGCCACCCCATCACAGCATTGGCCATAATAGGCTTTCCTCCCATCGCCCAAACATCACTCAACGCATTGGCCGCCGCCGCCATCCCAAAAACCTTGGCATCGTTCACCAATGGCGTAAAAAAATCCACCGTCTGTAATAAGTATTTGCCATCGCCCAAATCGTAAACAGAACAATCGTCCCCACCCGAATTGCCTAGGACCAAATGCGGAAACGACGCAGAATCTAAAGTGAATCCCTGCAAAATTTCTTGCAAGACAGCAGGCTGAATTTTGCATCCGCATCCACTGGCTTTTGCATATTGGGTTAGAGGCTTACTCATAATTGTGTTACAAAAATCGCAAAAGGTTGGCAGAGTTTTGGGGGATTCGCAAAAGATTCGTGTTAAAGGC
>JBEGUW010000150.1:0-3865 GCA_041178665.1 Bacteroidota bacterium | reverse complement strand
CCCAAGCTATCCGTTTCGTCAACAGAAAAGGAAACACCATATTTATCTCTTCCATTATAGGCCCAGAAATTCCACTGCGTATATTGATTTTTCTTGTAGTCAACCCTTGCATTAATGTCGTGAATATTGCCAATCAAACCACTATTACTTTGGCTTCCTGCTCCAATTATCCAATCTAAATAGCTTCTTCGAACCGAAATGGAACTTGTAACCTTTCCTCTGTGGTCCAGCGGGCCATCCATCGCCATTGTAAATGTAGCAGGGTCGGCATGGATTTTACCGGTCCAATCTTTCGCTGCTCCCCCGGAAGTTTGAATATCCAACACTCCACCTCCCGCTCTTCCGCCGTATCTGGCAGGAGCCACACCACGGTAAAAATGTACGGATTTTAGAATGTGTGGATTGTAATTGGAAACAAAGCCGAACAAATGTCCGTTGCCGTACAAAGGCAATCCGTTCATTAATTGTAAATTTTGATCTGGGTTTGAGCCGCGAACTACAAGTCCTGACAAACCTTCTACGCCACCAGAAACACCGGGTAGAAACTGAAGATATTTTACCGGATCTGCCACGCTGCCGATACTTGGTGATTCAATAATTTGTTTCTGTGTGGGTGAATAAAACGATGGTTTCATGTTGAACAACGCCAGATATTGCTCGGCTGAATCCAATTCGTTGTAGCCTATAGGTTTTAGAAAGAAGTTCTTATTTACTGAAGCTTCTACTTCTATTTCAATTTTTTGGGTCTTAAAACCCGCGGCAGCTACAATGATAATTTTGTTTCCCCGAGTTGTTCCAAATTGATAATATCCATGATCATTCGACTCAACGGATGCATTTGTGGTGGAATCTATCAGGATTGCACCGGGAATAGTTTCTAGCGTTTTTTTATTGTAGATCCAACCTGTAATGGCCGGAATTTGCGCCAAAAGCCCGACAGTGTTCAAACTCAATAACAACGAAAATAATTTCGCAATTCTCATCTTTACAAAGATAAGCCTTTCGCGGGTTATTGACCATAGTCTTTGGATAGTTCTATTCCAAATCCCTTAGCATGAAATCCTTTTTGTAGCATTTGCTTCTTTTCGATTTTCAGCCATGTCGATTGGTGTCCAACCACCCCCACTTCTTCAATACGAGTAACGATGTTTTCGCCCAATGTCTCCAATAATTCCATCGAGTTCTTGGATTCTGATGCTATGATTTGACATAGCGTTGAATAATCGAACGAATTATTTAGATCATCTGATATTGACGATGATTTAATTAAGACCCGCACACTGATGTATAATTCAACACCTACGATTCTTTCAATCTCGAAATATCCAATGTTAGAATGCACAAGTTGTTGGTCAATAAAAATGGTTGTTAACATATTCTTGTCGTAAAAATCAGATGCAAAGAAAGTAAGTATATTACATTTGTGGACATAACATTATGAGTGAACACGATATTTCCGATTTACTAGCGGCCAATCAAGGAAAAGACCGTTACGTAGCCCCCGATTTTTATGGTGTGGACGATTTACTAACCGAAGAGCAGAAGTTGATACGTGCCTCGGTTAGAGAATATGTAAAGCGAGAATTGAGTCCAATCATCGAGCATTATGCGCAAATCGCCGAATTCCCAAGACATATCGTAAAACAGCTGGGTGATATTGGAGCCTTTGGTCCCCAATTGCCTATCGAATATGGTTGTGGCGGGATGGACTATACCACCTACGGAATCATTATGCAAGAACTTGAACGCTGCGATAGCGGAGTTCGTTCAACCGCTTCTGTGCAAGGTTCATTGGTGATGTATCCAATTTACAAATTTGGAAGCGAAGCACAAAAACACAAATACCTGCCTAAGCTCGCTTCAGGAGATTGGTTGGGTTGCTTTGGATTGACTGAGCCTGATCATGGTTCAAATCCAGGCGGAATGACAACAAACTTCGTAGACAAAGGAGATCACGTTGTCTTGAATGGCGCTAAAATGTGGATCAGCAATGCCCCCTTTGCCGATGTTGCCGTTGTTTGGGCAAAAAATGAGGCGGGTGTTATCCATGGAGTAATAGTTGAACGCGGAATGGAAGGATTTACAACACCTACCACACACAACAAGTGGAGTCTTAGGGCAAGTTGTACAGGAGAGTTGGTTTTTGATAACGTTAAAGTTCCAAAAGAGAATATTCTACCCGGTGTTACAGGTTTGAAAGGCCCCTTGACATGTTTGAATTCGGCTAGATATGGAATCAGTTGGGGTGCTTTGGGTGCCGCAATGGATTGTTACGATACTGCAGTTCGATATTCTAAGCAGCGCATTCAATTCGGTAAGCCAATCGGAGGTTTTCAGTTGCAGCAAAAGAAATTGGCTGAGATGTTAACAGAAATCACAAAGGCGCAGCTTTTGGTTTGGAGATTGGGTCAATTAATGGATAAAGGCTTGGCCACACCCGCTCAAATATCGATGGCCAAAAGAAACAACGTAGAAATTGCGATAAATGTAGCCAAGGAAGCCCGTCAGATGTTAGGCGGCATGGGAATTACTGGCGAATATCCAATTATGCGACATATGATGAATTTGGAATCTGTAGTGACCTACGAAGGAACACATGATATCCACCTTTTAATATTGGGAATGGAAATTACAGGCGAGAATGCCTTTTTATAAATTGAAATAATATGTATCAAATTAAGTTTGGAACCGATGGATGGCGCGAAATAATCGCCGATGAATTTACTGTGGCGAATGTACGACGTGTAGCCAATGCCACAGCGCTATGGTTAAATCAAAGCGAATTGCCAAAAAGTTGCGTTGTTGGATATGACTGTCGTTTCGGTGGCGAAATGTTTGCAAAAGAAACAGCCAGACAGTTGGCAGCGCAAGGTATAAAAGTTGTAGTTTCAAAAGGCTTTGTTTCAACACCAATGATTTCTTTGGCCGCCAATCAACTTCAAACCGGTGCCGGAATTATTCTAACCGCGAGTCATAATCCTCCAACCTATAACGGGTACAAAATCAAAGCAAATTATGGCGGTCCTGCAGTTCCTTCAGAGGTTAGCAAAGTTGAAAATTTGATTTCCCCTACCCTTGTCAATGCAGGCGATAGCTTTGAATCGTATTTTAACAATGGAATGATTGAATATGGTGATTTTGAAACCATGTACTACAACCATTGTTTGAATTCTTTTGATATGGATGCCCTATCCTCGATTTCTTCTGGCTTGGTTTACGATGCGATGTATGGTGCCGGCCTATCGATTGTAAAAAGATTGTTGCCCGCGTCTACCATTTTACACGGAAACTATAATCCTGGGTTCGATGGACGTGCGCCTGAGCCAATCTTAAAGAATCTCCCTGAAATCGGACCACTTATCAATTCAAGTCCCTCCTATTTGTGTGGATTGGCAACGGATGGTGACGCCGATCGAATTGGTTGGTTTGATGAGAAAGGGAACTTTGTCGACTCACACCATTTGATATTGTTGTTGATTGAATACCTAACCACATTCAAAGGTTATTCCGGTAAGGTAGTGAAGAGTTTTTCTGTCAGCGATAAGATTCAAAAATTGTGCGATCTTAAAGGATTAGAGTCTATTACGACAAAAATTGGATTCAAATACATTTGCGAATACATGGTCACCGAAGATGTGCTAATTGGTGCTGAGGAAAGCGGTGGTATTGCAATCAAAGGACACATACCTGAGCGCGATGGTGTTTGGATGGGTTTGGTTTTGATGGAATACATGGCAAAAACGGGTAAGTCCGTGTCCGAATTGATTCAAGATATGTATGCTAAAGTTGGGTCTTTTGCAGTTGAGCGTTACGATTTGTACTTAACCAATGAGTTGAAAGAAAGCATTATAGAAAAATGTAAATC
>JBEGUW010000149.1:0-10003 GCA_041178665.1 Bacteroidota bacterium | reverse complement strand
GGGTAACCTTCGATGTTGAATTCGGTGGTTACGGTTTCTGATAGTTGGACTACATCGGCGTAGCGGATATGTCGTTCATCCGGCCTTGGATGCACCGTAATTCCCTGTGCACCAAATTTTTCGCAAAGCAATGCCATTTGAACGACATCGGGGTTGTTGCCACCGCGAGCATTTCGGAGGGTAGCAATTTTATTGATATTTACGGAGAGTTTGGGCAGGGTTATTTCCAACATAGCGATACAAAAATACGGGGTTGATTTGGGAATTGGCTGTTGTTTTTGTGTAGGAATTCCGCCCGAAATGCAGTTTGCACTTTGTGGTTGCGGGCTTTGTTGTTTGTTGTATTCGATTTAGGGGTTTCGGCGTTTGATTTTGAGATTGCCTTGTTTGATGTTTTGCTTGCGGCGTTTGATTTTTTGGAGGATGGTGATTTGAATTTGAAGGAGTATTCGATGAGGCAGTTGGCACCGTAACCTTGTCCAGATAGGACATAATTGGCAATTTCGGTGGCGGTTGTCGTAGGTTGATGGTATAGCGGGCTATTTGATTGATAGCAAAGGGTTTCAAATGTGATTTTGAGGGGTGTAAAGGGTTTTCGATGCGTGATGGAAATGGCTGCAAGCATGGCGTTTTTATACCTATTTGGGTCGATTTGTGCTGTGTGATTGGATGAGAATTGGTTCGAGGATGGAGCATTATAGGCTCCAGTTCCCCCGGACCAGATGTCATTTTGTGGCAGGGCTGAAATTGCAGGGAGGAGGGAGATTTTCCCCTTTACCGCCCAGCCTTCGGCGGGGCGGTAAAGGGCGACCACCGTCACGCGCCGACGGAAACCATGGGCAGCCGGGGATCGAACGGTATTCAATCCTCCGTATTCCATCCGGCAATCAAGTCCCTGGGAAGCCGAATAATGCGTCGCTGCATCAAATTCTGAGGCAGAAATGTCGCCGCTTCGTCGGAGCTGCCAAAGCAGCTCCGACGACCACACCTTTGAATATTTTGCTGAAATTCCCCGCTGGTAAATTACACTCACAGGTTTTTCGCCGTCGGCATTATACCTCAGATTTTTACCCATTTCAGCCCCATACTTCACAGTATATTTATAGTTTGGATTGCTGCTCAATGTCATACTGAGTCGTTGATGGTTTCTCTGAAATTCATTAAAAAGTCCTTGGGGCGGACGGAAATTCTGCTGAATAGAATAATATCGCAGCGAGAGGTCGGCGTTTTTGCCCATCGGCTTCACATACCCCATGACGAATGCTATGGGGTGAAATGTAGAAGGAATCTCGCTGGCTGCAAGAATGTTGAGATTAGTTTTTACAGACTGCCATTGCATTGCTGCATTCATGAACCACATACCTCCTGATTTTTGAAAATGGGTACACCAAAACTGAGGGTAGTGAAATTTGTTACCCGCGCGCAGCGCGGGCAACAAATCCATCCATTCCCCCATCGCATTCCACGGCCGTGAATAGGCATATCCACTCCATGAAATCCCATAGGTGCAGCGACGTAAAGATTGATATTGAACAGCCATCGTGCCATGCCATTGTTCCGTATTCTTAAACCACCGCAGCGCACTCTCTGTGCTAAACATCCCATCCGAAATCAAACTTTGAATCCTCCCCAAAGTGTCGGTTCGTGCAGAAAGCCTGTCCTGTGAAATAGCAATAATCATCTGTATTTTACCCGCCATCTTTTTGCCATTACCAAAACCCAGTCGGGATCTGTTCGCGCCGCTAATACCGAAGTTAAAAGCCATCGCCACCCCAGAATGTCCCCGATACTCATCAAAGCCCCGTTTCTCTGCCAAATCCCAATCCGGCGACTTCCTTGCCCACAACAATGGAGCGCTCCAAAATCCCGAAAGACCGCCCTGCACCAATCCCTGTCCCAATTGTAAATTATAGCGACCCAAAACCAATTTTTCCATCCCAAAACCTCGGCCCAACGGAATGTTTCCAACCCTCAGATGCCATTGCCGAAATGGAAAATTCAACCCCCGCACCGTCTCCCCCGGGTCCAGTTGCAAAGAGCCTCCAATAGAAATTGTCTGTCCGTTATTCCATCGCAACTGCAACGAATGTCCCCAAGGCCCGCCCAACGAATTGGGTATCGATTTTAGGCGATTTGGATAGTAAGTATTGCTATAACTGTGGTTGCCCTTTGGCGATTTCAATTCCCGAATCCATTCGGCTCGTGCCAGTTTAACCGACGGTGAAAAAATCAAAAACGGACGTAGTTCCAATAGTCGATTTGGGGCGAAATGACATTGTTGCAACTCCATCAAATCGAGGATTTCGCCGTGTTGGGTTCGATGTTGAATGATCGACATCCCTTCCTCCAATGACAGCAGGGGATGACGAATAAGTTCCTCGGCCGTGATGTCATTCACATAAATTAAACTGTCGGCCACCGCCAACCCTTGCGTTCCGCTATTGTTCCAGTCCATGTCGGGCATTTGCCCCCACAACGGAACAGTAAACAACCCCAGAACAATTACACTTACCAGCTTTTTTTGATTTGCATTGCGCTTTGCCAACCCAATTGTTGGTGCCAATACACTTTTAACCCTCCGCTCCATGATTTCCAGTATTTTATGATTTGCAATGATGCTGGGGTTTCGGATGTCCGAAGGCCCAAAATCACTGTATATGTTTTGAAAGTGTTGGGGAGAATCGACCCCGAATAGATAAACCCAGCCTCCAAATAATTTTGTGCGGGGTTGCTACAGGCTAATACATAGGGCCGGCCACTGCCTTTTTTTACTTTGGGAAGCCAAATCAATTGCGATTCATTCCAAACGTAGGGGGCGTTGCTGGGCGTCCGAGAATCGGAACGACCCAAAACATCAGATAGAAATCGGTTTCCCGAGTTTCCAGGCGATAGCGATGTCCGCATAGTGCCAATAAAATCGCCTGCGGTATTATTTGACCATTGCCCAGAAATTTGGGTGATGGGCGCAAATCCATGCAAACCCAAAAATTGAGGTCCGACAGAAGACGGGGATGTCGGAGCGTTGCTCTCTAAAAAACGCGAGGCCGTTACACCCAATCCCACCGCGATCCCCAGTTCTTTCTTTAACTGCAAGCGGTAATGGCTCATCAGGCGACAGTCCGACCATTCACGGGCGCCTTTGGTTTCAACATCCCAGCGAAAACGACCCTGATAATGGGCGATATTTAGGTCTTGCAAGCCGGTGCCGCTGGCATAGTTGCGAAAAATGCAAAAAGTTTCTGGCCTAGCACTTCGTTTGATGTCCCAAACAGGGGTTTCAAAGACAATTTTATAAGGAATGGGGGGGGTGAATTTGTACTCAAAGGCCGGCATCGAATCGCTCAAAAGGGGCGAGGCAAAGAGGGAAGAAAAGGTAGAAAACAAGCACATCGCAATGGGGTATTTGATCCATCCGATATTGCTTGCAGCCCTTGTCATTCCAGTTGTTCCTTGAGTTTAAGTAGTTTTTCTTTAAAGTTTCTCAGTTGAGAAATTAGCTCGGCTTGGGGTGTGATTCCGGTATCGTCACGCTTCACTTTTTTGGAAACTTGGGACAGCCTTACGCCTTTGCTGTGTGAAAGATAATAAATCTCTTTGAGTACCTCCATGTCCTTGGCGTTGTAGAAACGGTCGCCTTTTTTGTTTTTCATGGGCTTGATTTGAGGGAATTGCTTCTCCCAAAATCGCAAAGTGCTTGCTGGAACGCCAATGATTTCAGCCGCTTCGCCTATTTTTAAATAGGTTTTGGTTTGCGGGGTGCTTTGCATCGACGTGCCTTCAGCGTTTGAAGCGTCGGTGTTCAAAGGGTTGGATTGATTCATGGATTCCATGGGCGGTTTTGCTGTGGCTAAATTAGTAACAAATCGAAGAAAATCGTTCTACTTTTTGGGTTAATCGAAACGGGTGGCTTCGCGCTGTGAAAGTTCTATCATCCGCTGATATTGCTCGTCGGTTAGGTCGTTGCGATAGAAGAAAGCGGGATTGAGCGGGTTGTTGAATTTGCGGACTTCGTAGTGGAGGTGGCTGCCGGTGGAACGACCTGTATTACCCACATAACCAATGAGTTGGCCGCGTTTTATTTTTTGGCCGGGCCTTACGATAGATCGACTCAAATGTCCGTACAAAGTGGTGTAGCCGTTGCCGTGATTGATGATGATGTGGTTTCCGTAGCCCCAGGGTTCGGTTTTGATCAACGATACGGTTCCGTTGGCTGTGGCGTAAATTTCGGTACCCACTGCGGCGGTGAAGTCCATTCCGGGGTGGAAGGAGGGTGTGTGATAGAAGGGGTCTCTGCGATAGCCAAATCCGCTGGCGAGCTGACGTAGGTCTTTGTTGGCGACGGGCATAATTGCAGGGATCGCATCGATGGCGGTGATTCTATTTTTGGAGAGTTTTTGCAATTTCACGAAGCTGGCTTCTTGGGCTTCGGCGAGCGCTTGCAGTTGGTCGGCTTTTTCTTTGATGCGCTGCAGCAGTTTTCCGTTGGGCAGTTTTGCTAGTTCTGCGTAGTCCTTGCCTCGGAAATCGGTGGGTTTGGGCGGGGCGACGTTAAAAATCGACCGGTAAATATTGATGTCTTTGTCTTCGAGGTCTTGCAGGCGTTTTTCGAATTCATCAATTTGTCGGTTCGTTGTTTCCAGTTCCTGCAGCACGGCAAAATTGTTTTGCTGACTCGGGAGCATGTTGAATCGAACATAAAAGTGGCTGATGACAAAGCTGAGGCCAACCACGAGGACCACGAAAAGGGAGGTCGCGCCAAATCTACGCCACAGCACATAGCTTCGGTGGTCTGAGACCTTCTCAAAGCTGAGCGATTTGGGGTTGTAGAAATATTTGGTGCGACGTGCCATGGGTTTTGGTTGCGGTGCTTAAATATCAAATATCATTCCGCATTGGTTTGGGTGGAACGGATTTTTGTTGATGTCGGTTTGATTCTATTGATTAAAATGAATTTTATACGCTTTTGCGCGCAGCACGTATTCATCTACGTTGTTTTGGATTTGTTCTTCCACTTCGGGGCCGAGCGATTTTACGATTTTCGCGGGGGTGCCGAGAACGAGTGAATATGGAGGGATGATCATGCCCTGGGGGACCATAGCGTTGGCGCCGATGATGCTATATTCTCCAATTTGTGCGTGGTTGAGGACGGTGGCGTGCATGCCAATGAGGACGTGGTGGGAGACGGTGGCTCCATGGACGATTGCGGTGTGACCGATAACGCAGTCGGACCCAATGGTACAGGGTGCTCCGGGGTCGGCGTGAATCACTGCATTGTCTTGGATATTGGTTCTTTCACCGATGCGAATGGTGTCGGTATCGCCTCTGAGAACTGCCCCAAACCAGAGCGATGCATCTGCGTCTACTGTTACATCACCGATGGCTGTTGCGTTGGGTGCGACGAAGGCGGTTGGGTGAATATTTGGCGGTATTTGCAATTTTTGCAACAATTTCTCGGGCGTCATCCTTTCAAAATTGCGTTATTTGTAAGTGATGCGCAAATTATTTCATGGTATTTCTCGGATGTGGGGTGTGGCGGCTACAAATGGCGTTTACAGTTGTGGGTCGGAAATGGCTCAGATAGAGGGTTTTTCTGATGCTTGGATGGCGGTTGAGGGCGGACGGATTGTGGCTTTGGGCGGCGATGAAGGGAGTTATGGCGATGCGGAGATGGGTTCTCGGTTTTCTGGGTTAAAGGCATCGGACCGAAATGAAATTTTGGTTTCATTGGCTGCTGAGTGGGGTGCGGAATTGGTCGATTTGGGTGGGGTTGAGGTGTTGCCCGGTTTGGTGGATTCGCACACGCACATTGTTTTTGCGGCACCGAGGCATGAGGAGTTTGAGATGCGCATCAAAGGGGAGAGTTACGAGGCGATTGCAGATGCGGGGGGTGGGATTTTGAATTCGGCGAGGAAGTTGCAGGCGATGGATGAGGATTTATTGTATGAACAGGCTGCACAGCGTTTGCGGGTGATGATTTTGCACGGGACAACGGCGGTGGAGATAAAGAGTGGATATGGGCTTACGGTGGATGCGGAGTTAAAGATGTTGCGGGTGATTAAACGGTTAAAATCGACGTTTGATATTTTGATAAAGGCTACATTTTTGGGTGCGCATGGCATTCCGATGGAGTATAAATCTGATCCGGATTCCTATGTGGACTTGGTGGTGGATGAGATGTTGCCGAAGGTTGTGGCGGAGGGGTTGGCAGATCATATTGATGTGTTTTGCGATCGTGGATTTTTTACGGTGGAGCAGACGGATAGGATATTGAAGGCGGCATTGGCGGTGGGATTGCCATCAAAGATTCACGCGAATGAATTGGGGTTAACGGGAGGTGTTCAGGTGGCGGTAGCGAATGGAAGTTGGAGCGCGGATCATTTGGAGCATTGCAGTGAAGTTGAAATAGATTTATTCAAGGGTTCGATGGATGAGGCTTATGGGGGGACGGTGCCGGTGGGGTTGCCAGGGACGAGTTATTTTTTGGGGATACCTTATGCGCCAGGTCGGGCTTTGATTGATGCGGGTTTGCCGTTTGCGATGGCTACGGATTTCAATCCGGGGAGCAGTCCGATCGCCAGTTTGCAGATCGTTTGGGCATTGGGATGCACGCAGCTGAAGTTGTTGCCGGCGGAGGCATTTTGTGCAATTAGTCGGAACGCAGCGCGCGCGCTGCGTTCCGAAAATGAAGTTGGCACGCTGGCTGCAGGCCAGCGCGCCAACTTCTTCACCACCAAAACCCCAGATGCCATCCAAGCCATCCCCTATTTCATGGGCCAAAATCATTGTCATCAAGTGTATGTCAATGGGTCGCTTTTTGAATAATTACTTAAATCAATCCAATTTTATCCCAGACGTAAATATTTCAAACCCAAAGGGCATCCTAGCATTTTTGTCGTCTACCCTCTACCAAAAATCCCTTGCTCGATTTAGAAGCTACATATAAACAGTTTGGCGAACGCGTTTTTAACATCGCTCTGCAATATCTGCGGAATGTGGAAGATGCGGAAGAGGTGACGCAGGATGTGTTTTTAACCGTTTACAATAAGCAGAGTCAGTTTGAGGGGAAGGCGCAGTTGGGAACTTGGATTCATCGAATTGCAGTGAACAAATCTTTGGATTTTATTAAGGCGCGGAACCGACAAAAACGGGGTGGGGGCTTGCTTTCATATCTCACCGGGACAACTGAAAATGTGGCTCAGCCCAACAACGAGCTAAATCACCCTGGTGTGGCACTGGAACATCGAGAATTGGTGTCGACATGGTTTCATCGCATCGATCAGTTAGCAGAAAATCAGAGAACGGCCATCGTGTTGGTGAGAATCGAAGAGTTTAGTCCTGCTGAGGCCGCGGCAATTATGAATTTGTCGGTGAAAGCGGTGGATTCGTTGTTGCAAAGGGCGAAGAAGAATTTAATAAAAATAGAGTTAAAAAGCGAGGGAAAATGAAAAAACCGACGTCTATTGGGCCAATCGACACTAATTTTGGAAGTGTCAATAATACAAAAAGTATGAACGAAAGAGATCCTTTAATCCCGGGTGTAAACATTGCAAGGGTAAGTCCGAGTCCGTATTTGTTTACGCGAATTCAGGCGAAGGTTGATGCGGTGAAGGATGTGCCGCAGCAGATGGGATGGGTTTCTTGGGCTTCGATTGTGGTGGGTGTGGTTTTGATATTTTTCATTGAGGTGAATGCGGTTCGAAGTGGTTTTTCGTCGGCCAAAGTGGATATAACCAAGAATTTTTCTAGTCCAACAGAGCAATTGTATTGATATGAAAACAGGATTTCAGCGTTTGGTGATTGTCTTATTGGTGTTAAATCTGATCGCGGTATCTGCGTTTTGGTTTTTACATGGCGGCAATAAAAATGGCGGACGTGAAGATCGCGGCGGCCAAGGTCAGGGTGCAGGCCCTCGAAATGAAATTATTGATCGATTGCATTTTGATGCAGCACAGGTGATGCAATATGACTCGTTGATCGTTAAACACCGCAAATTGGTTGGACAAAAGGAAAAGGAAATTCAGGGATTGAGAACGGCTTTGTTTATGGGAGTATCTGATGGGATTGATGCGAAGTTGAAGGATTCTTGGGTGCGTCAAATTGGGGTGTTACATGCCGATATTCAGCAGATTCATTTCGCGCATTTTTTGGATATTCAGAAAATTTGTAAACCCGATCAGAGAGCTGATTTTGAGCGTTTGACCAAGGATTTGTCGACGATGTTTCGCGGCAGGGGCCCAAAAGGGAAGCCAGACGGTGGTTCAAAATCTGAGGCACCGTAATTTTGCAATTAGATATGAGAGTTGTTTTGTCGCGACCGGCGTGGGTTCTACTTTTTCTAGGGAGTTTGATTTCTGGGGTTGCGGAAGGGCAGTCCGCTGTGGTTGTTCATCATCAAGTGACCTTGGGCGATGCGAAAGTTGTGTTGGGAGAGTGGCAGAAATCGGACAGTACTGTTAGTGTTCGTATTGATAAGTTGCGATGGTATGTGAGTTTGCCTACGGCGGGGAAAAAAGGGTCAAAGGCTTGGCTGTTGGATTTGGCGGATTCGGCGAGTTTGGATCAACAGATGTCTCGGCCTGTAAATAATAAAATCTCATTGCTATTTGGCATTGATAGCACAATACAAGTTGGCGGCGTTGGAACGGGGGCGTTGGATCCTTTGCGCGGGATGTATTGGACTTGGCAAACGGGGTATGTGCAGTGGAAGATGGAGGGTGCGATTCGGGTTGATGGTTTAGAGAGTCCGCTGGAATTGCATTTGGGTGGGTTTGATGGCGCAACAAAATCTCAGTCAATGCTTTCGGATTATTTGATCTATCCGACAACAAATTCGGTGATCGCTCAGTGGGATATTTTGCCATTTCTTGCTGAAGTTGTGCATCAAAAAAAATATGGCGTTATGTCGCCAAGCCCCATTGCCCGCGAATATTGTCGTATTATTGCCAACGGTGTCAGTTTTCACAAATAGTCGATTTTTAGGACTCATCGCGGGGGTTGTATTTTCATCAATCACTGGTTGTATAATTTTTCAAGGCGATGCGAAGGGGCCCATTTTTGGATTTTCTGGCGGTGGGTTGGATGCTAAGTTTCAGCGGACGTTGATTGGGGAGGGCTGGCCGCTGCCGAAATATGATTTTACGCAGAATCCCATGGATCCAGAGATGGTTGCATTGGGTCGGAAGTTGTTTTACGATGTGCGCTTGTCGTCTGATGGGCGGGTTAGTTGCGGTGGCTGTCACTCCAGTTACACGGCCTTTGCCCATGTAGATCATCCACGGAGTCATGGTGTTTTGGATAGGGAGGGCCGGCGCAACGCGCCGGCCCTCATGAACCTCGCATGGCAATCAGAATTCATGTGGGACGGTGCCATCAAACATCTAGATCTGCAATCTCTTGCGCCGCTAACGCATCGAACAGAAATGAATATGTCGATCGATTCGATATTGACATTCCTAAAAAACGATCCTGGGTATCAACGAGCATTTGGAAAGCGGGAAATCAGCATTCCCACTATGCTCAAGGCGGTTGCGCAGTTCGAAATGACATTCATCAGTCGGGGTTCACGCTATGATTCCATGAAACGAAAGCAGGTTGTTTTCACCGATCAAGAACATCGCGGTTATCAATTGTTCCAAAAAAATTGTGGGATTTGTCATTCCGAGCCCCTGTTTTCAAAACCCGGAACCTTTGCTTCCAATGGGTTGCTGATGGATTCGCTTTTGCATGATAAAGGTCGGGCCGAAATTTCGGGCAAGCCCGAGGATGAATTTTTATTCAAAGTTCCATCGCTGCGAAATGTGGAGGCGACATACCCGTATATGCACGACGGGCGGATGAAAACGCTGACTGAGGTGGTGAAATATTATTCGGATCGCACGTTGTTGTTGCCGAAGTCCTTGGGTGGCGGGCAGCATGTCATCGTATTAAATTCTAAGGAGCGGGTTGATGTGGTGGCGTTCTTAATGACGTTAACGGATCCGGGCTTTTTGCAAAATCCATCGTT
>JBEGUW010000148.1:0-27191 GCA_041178665.1 Bacteroidota bacterium | reverse complement strand
TTTTCGGTATGGACCCAATCAGTATTTAAATACGGTGGATGCATTTGGCTTGGATCAGATGGAGGTATTGTTCGGCAATGGCGCTGTACAATATGGTTCCGATGCGATGGGCGGTGTGATTGCTGCGAAGTTTCATGAGCCAACGGTGTCAAAAAACAACCAATGGACCCCCCACGTATTTGTGAGAGGGATATCGGGTAAACAAGAGCAATCTGCCCGTGGTTCGATGGATTATGTAAGCAGCAAGTTTGGATTAACGGTGGGCGGAACCCTGCGGCATTTTGGGGATGTGGTGGCAGATGGGGAGCGACAGCGTTTGGCACCAACGGGGTATACTGAACGGAATTTTGATGGAAAATTTCAGGTGTACGGGAAGCGCGGAAAGTGGACGTTCGCTCACCAGAATCACAACCAGTTTGATGTGCCTATTTACCATAAAGTGTCGTTGGAAAATCATGCTTTTTACAACATGGATTTGCAGTTGCGGTCTATGACTTACTTGAAAAAAGAATGGGCGAATCTAATGGGTGCACTTGATAAGGTTGAGGTGGTGATTGGTCAGCAGGGCCAGGGAGAATGGCGGTCATTTCAAAAAAATGGATCGTCAATATCGCGGCGTGAAAAAGATTCAGTTGATACGCGTTTTGTGACGTTGAAGGTTTTTGGGAAACAAAAAAAGGGCTTTCAATACGTGATGGGGATTGACGCTTATGTGGACCGGGTTTTTTCTGAAAGGGCAGATTGGAATCTGGTGACATCTACTCAGAAAGATCTTCGGGCTTTGTACCCAAACGATGCCACCAATAATCAAACCTCGGCATTTTTATATGCCACGCAATCATGGAAAAGCGGACTTTTGAGGGCTGGACTGAGATACAGTGGTACACAGGTGCGCATTCCCACCGTTGAGTTGGGCGAGGTGGTAGATAACAATGAGGCAGTGGTTTTTGATGTTGCGGCGTCACGAAAATTAAGCGAATCTTTGTTTGTTTATAGTAATGTAGGTAGCAGTTTTCGGAGTCCGAATGTAGATGATTTGGGTACTCTGGGCATTGTGGATTTTCGGTTTGAGCTGCCTCAATACGGTCTAGAGCCAGAGTATAGTTTGAACAAAGAACTGGGATTCAAATGGAAATCGGACCGGGCAATGGCCACGGTGTGTGCTTATCACAACCAACTGTCTGGTTTAATCACCCGCGTGAATTCGCCCAAAGATAGTTTGCAGGGATATCCGGTGTATTCGAAACAAAATGTGGGGGAGGCAGAGATTTGGGGTGCCGAATGTGATTTTCAGTGGGCATTGAATAAAAAAATGCAAATCAAAGGAGGTGCGTTTTTTGCGGTGGGCGAAAATATTAGTGACAATGAGCCGATGCGCAGAATTCCCCCAGCCATGTTCAATGCAACTTGGATGTTTCAATACAATGTTAATTGGAAATTTGTGGCTACTGTCTATGGCGCTAAAGCCCAAAATCGGTTAGCAAAAGCCGATATTCAAGACAACAGAATTGGCGCAGCGGGTACGACGGGCTATGTTACAGGCGATCTGCGTTGTAGGTATCAGCGGCGAGGGGTGTATGTGGATTTTGCGTTAACGAACTTGGGCAATCAACGATATAAAACCCACGGATCTGGCGTTTTTATGCCCGGCAGAGCATTCCAATTGTTAGTGGGATTTTAGTGCATTACCATCGTGTAAATTTTTATTGTGTTCGACGCATTGTTTGTGTAAAGCCAACATGCGATGAATCTTTTGTTTTTGTTTTTTCTTTTTAATGTAACGGTTGTGTTTATGAATGATTAACTCTGACAATGATTTGATTCATAGAGCAATTTATTTACATTGAGTTGATGTTTTTGTGAATCATTTATTGAATTTAAAAAATTGATATTCAATTAGTTAAACGCAATAAGTGGAAAGCGAGATGTTGATTTATTTTGATGTAGACATTAAATAATTCTTGTTTATGATTCAGTAACCGATATGGAGGATTGCCATAATACTGTTCGCGTTGATTTGGACCTAAATATAGCCTATGAAAACGAAAAACATTTTATTAACCAATCGCATGTTTGTGACGGTTGCGGTGGCCATGGCTGCCAATGCTTCTCTCGCACAACAAGCGAACAACGATACCGACACAGCGCGTGTGGGAGAGGTCGTTGTTACCGCCTTGGGTATCAAAAAGGAAAAAAAGAAGTTGGGTTTTGCGATTGCTGAAGTGGATGGAGCATCATTGGTAAAAGCGCGTGAAACGAACGTTATCGACAACTTGGTGGGTAAGGTAGCAGGTTTAACGATCGGACAAAGTGCTGAGTTGTTGGGTAACCCACAAATCGTGCTTCGTGGTAGTGATTTGCGCCGCGGTCAATCTGTACTGTATGTTGTAGATGGTATTCCCATTAACTCAGATGCTTACAACTTGTCTCCTGATGATATCGACAAGGTATCGGTATTGATGGGTCCTGCGGCAGCTGCATTGTATGGTTACAGAGGTCAGAACGGTGCGATAGTAATTACAACCAAAAAAGGCAGCAAGGGCAAAGGTGTTTCCATCGACTTTAACTCGTCTACCATTATGGAAAATGGTTTCTTGACCATTCCTAAGGTGCAAGACGAATACGGTCCTGGTGACCACGGTAACTATTCATTTGTTGATGGTTTGGGTGGTGGCGATAACGATGGTGACTATGATGTATGGGGTCCAAAATTGAACGGACAATTGATTGCACAATACGACAGTCCTATCGATCCAGTTACAGGTAAGCGTATTCCTACACCCTTTGTGGCAAGAGGTAAAAACAACCTTCAGCGCTTTTTGCAAGCGGGTTTGTTGAATACCAACAACTTCAGTATTGCTTCTTCCACGGAAAAGATGGATGTGCGTTTTTCATTTAGCAATTTGAATCAACGTGGTATCGTACCAAATACAGGATTGAACAGCAATACATTCAATATTTCTAACACTGTGCGTTTCTCTGATAAATTCAGAATGAATGCGAACATTAACTACAACCGTCAGTCTACCGACAACATCAATGATGTTGTTTATGGTCCAAACTCATTGATTTACAGCGTGATCATTTGGCAAGGTGCTGATTGGGATGTAATGAGCGATGATATTCGTGGTATTTGGCAGCCAGGTAAAGAAGGTGTTCAGTCACTTCACTCTGAATATAAGCGCTATCAAAACCCTTGGTTTGTGGCTGAAAAGTGGTTAAGAGGTCACCACAAGAATGATTTGTATGGATATACCAGTTTTGATTGGGATGTTACCAAAAATATCAACTTGATGGTAAGAACCTCTGCAACCATGTATGACTTGTTGCGTACTGAAAAAATGCCATTCTCTGCTCACCCCT
This sequence comes from Bacteroidota bacterium, assembly GCA_041178665.1. Lineage (GTDB taxonomy): Bacteria > Bacteroidota > Bacteroidia > NS11-12g > UBA955 > UBA955. The sequence continues at coordinate 23,828 of JBEGUW010000148.1, read as the reverse complement.
ATGGCCGTGAGGAAGGCCGTGGTGATTACCGCGAAGACCGCAGAGCGATGTTCGAAATCAACAACGAATTCTTGTTGGATTACAAAAAGAAGTTGGGCGGTTTGGATGTTCATGCTACCATCGGAGGTAACCGCAGAGATTTCAACTACAACAGCAGCTGGGCAACTACAGATTATTTGAACGTACCTGAAGTATACAACTTCGCCAACAGCGCAAATCCTGTTCGTGTATTCAACTTTAATTCGAAAATGGCGGTAAATTCATTGTATGCTTTGGCAGATATTGGATCAAAGTTTTTGTATTTGAACTTGGGTGCCCGTATGGACCAATTGTCTACAATGCCTGCTGGAAACAACTCATTTGTTTACCCTTCTGCCTCGGTTTCTATTTTGCCGATGGATATGTTTGAAAATTTGAAAAGCAAAAACTTCAATTTCTGGAAGCTTCGCGCATCATTTGCTCAAGTGAAAGGTGGTTTGACAACCCCGTTGATTTCTCAAGCAGGAAGTACGTTGGGTTATGGTAGTAATTACTCATCACCCTACGAAGGACCGGCTTACGTGAATTCAGGAATTTACAACACGCCTTTGTTGTACAATGGCCGTCCTTCAGCAAACTATACCAACGTGTTACCAAATGCAAGTTTGGCCCCATTCCAACGTACTGATGTTGAGTTTGGTACGGAAGCCCGTTTGTTCAAAAATCGTTTGGGCGTTGAGGCTACTTACTATATCTACAACGACGGACCAGGTATCTTCTCAAGAACCATTTCGGAAGCAACGGGTTACACCAACCAAATCGTAAACGGTATTGAAACTCAGCGTAAAGGTTGGGAAGTGAGCTTCAAAGGTGATGTGATCAAGGCAAAAACCAAAGATGGTGTATCTTGGAATAGCATGTTGAACTTGTCTCGTTACAGAGAATTCTTGACAGCCGTCTATGGAGATGTGAACCAGATTTCTGCGAACTATTTCGTAACGGATAACTCTAGTAACCGGTTTTTAAAAGTGGGTGATCGTATCGACGCTTTGTATACCAATGATTTTGCAAGAACCCCTGACGGACAGTTGATCAATGACGCGGGTGGACGTCCTATTGTATTGCCAAAAGGACAATTCCAAGGGTATACTTTGCCTGATTTGGTGATTGGCTTCTACAACCAGGTAAAAGTGAAAAATTGGACAATCGGTGTACAATTCGATGGCCGTATTGGTGGTTTGATTGTGAACCAAATTCAACGTCAGACTTTCCGTGGAGGTAGACATATTGAAACAGTTCAAGGAAACATCGTTGATGCCAACGGTAACACGATGGCCTCTGCCCGTGAAGCGGATACAGAAGGCAAAAAGACGTGGTTGGGTGAAGGTGCACAGCTGGCTGGTGGAACCATTAAGTATGATCCTTTGACTGGTGAAATCACCAATTACGGTGAATTGACTTTCAAGAAAAATGAAACGCCAACCTACTTGCAGGATTATATCAGTCGCTATTACGGTCAGTTTGGACCAAACATCATGAAGAAGGATTACATGAAGTTGCGCGAAGTAACAATCACTTACAACTTGCCAGCATCCAAATTGGGTAAGACCTTCAAAGGTGCATCAGTATCCTTGGTAGGAAGAAACTTGTTGTATTTCGCCAAAGGTTTGGATGATTTGGATTTGGATCAATTCCCAGGAATGACAGGTTACTCTGCATTGCAGTCGCCAACCATGAGAAGATATGGTGTTAACATTAATTTGACTTTCTAATTTTAATAATTTCTAAAAAACAAAAACATGAAAAACATATTTTTCGCATCCATCGCCGCTTTAACCTTGTTGGTGATGAATGGTTGTTCAGTAGACGGCATCGATCAAGATCCAAACCGTCCTACGCAGGTTACCCCCGATTTGGTTTTCAACGGGATTTGCTTCAACATAAATCAAAGACCTTGGGGTGGTGACGCAAGGATTTGTCAGTACAATTTGTGTAACTACAACTACTACGGTAACAATGAATACAATTGGGGTGGTGGTGCATGGAGCTTCACTACACTGAAGAATGTAATCAAGATGGAAGAAGAGGCAAAGCGCGTTGGAAGCCCAGCCGTGAACCCTTATTCTGCCCTGGGTAAGTTCATGCGTGCTTATTTGTATTATCAAATGACCATGTTGACCGGTGATGTGCCAATGTCAGAGGCATTGAAGGCCGATAATTTTCTGCCAAAATACGATTCTCAAAAGGAGGTATTTATGCAGATTTTGGCTTGGTTGGAAGAAGCCAATACAGACATGGCAACGTTGATTGCAAGCGGTAATAGTTCATTTGCGGGTGATATTTATTTCAATAATAATTTGGCTGCTTGGCAAAAAGCAAACAACACGTTTGCGTTGCGCGTGTTGATCGCTTTGAGCAAAAAGGAGTCAGACGGGGATTTGAACGTGAAAGGCAAGTTTGCCAACATTGTTACCAATCCCGGAAAATATCCAATTTTCACTTCAAATGCCGATAATATGCAGTTCGTATATAACAGCACTTTGAATAAATATCCTGTAAGTCCAGACAATTATGGTTTTGATGCTTTGCGTTACAACATGTCGTCTACCAATTTGTCTGCATTGACATACTTGAAGGATCCCCGCGTATTTGTTATAGCAGAGCCTGTAGGTGCCAAATTAAAGGCTGGTTCTGGATACACTGATTTTGCTTCATTTGTGGGTGCGGATGCCAATCAGGATTTGGCTGATATGTCCACGAAAATGCAGGTGTCTAACGGTGGTAATTTCTTGAATGGGGAATATTCATTGTACAATCGTTACCGTTACTACAGAACTTTCACCGCCGAGCCTGGTATTCAAATTGGCTATTCAGAAATGTGTTTCAACATTGCCGAAGCAGCTCATCGCGGTTGGGTTTCTGAAAATGCGTCTACTTGGTACGAAAAAGGGATTAAAGCGAGCTTTGATTTCTTCGGTGTGAAGAATGGTGCGATGGATGTGTATGCATTCAAAAATGGCGGTACCCCCACAAATGCGGCCGATTATATCAAGAATACCTACAACTTTGATGAGGCGGCTTACTTTAGTCAGGCCACGGTGAAATATGCAGGTGCCAACGAAAATGGTCTGAGACAAATCATCACACAAAAGTATTTGTCATTCTTCCAGAATAGTGGCTTGGAAGGGTACTACAATTTCCGTAGAACAAACTATCCAACCTTCTCAGCCAATGGTCCGGGCACTGGAAACAGTGGTCTTATCCCAAAGAGATATCAATATCCTACGGGTGAGAGAACAAACAATGCGGCAAACTGGCAAGCGGCTTTGGATCGTCAATTCGGTGGAAAAGACGAAATCAATGCAGACATGTGGATTTTGAAATAATCATAGCGGAGTATTAGGTTAATAGTTAGTAAAAGGGGAGTGGTTAATTCTACTCCCCTTTTTTTAAATGAAAAAAATGGAAATCATCGAGAAAATTAAAACGTTGTTTTTGGAACATGGCCATCAGCACTATGGTGAAGACGTAACCCAGCAGGAGCATGCAGTTCAATGTTATTTGTTGGCTGAGGAGGCGCATGCGGAATTGGAATTGCGCGTAGCGGCTTTTTTGCACGACATTGGACACCTAGTGTACCAACAGGAGGATGGACTTTCTAAAGATATGAAACACGAGGAGATTGGCTCAGGTTTACTATTGGAATGGGGCTTCGGCGAAAAAGTGGCAAGCATGGTATCCACCCATGTTTGGGCGAAGCGATATTTGGTCAGCTGTGAACCCTATTACATCAACCGCCTTTCTGCAGCGAGCCTAAAGAGTTTTCAATTGCAGGGTGGGTTGATGTCAGACGAAGAAGTTGCTGAAGCCAGAAAGCACCCATATTTTCAACAGGCGCTCAATTTGCGCAGGTGGGATGATACGGGTAAACGCATTGATTTGGATACGGAAATCCCTCCGCGGGTTTGGGAAGATTTACAGCAGTGTTTGGAACTTAGCCGATTAGTTTAGTGATGGTCTCTTCGGCCATGCCGAAACCCAAAGTCATTCCTGCGCCGCCCGGTCCGTTGGCGATATATACCCCCGATTCAACTTCCTCAAACCACTCACTCTGTCCGTTTTGTAATTTCAAATATTGGCCAGTCCATCGCTGAGAAATCTGCAAATTGGGTATTTCCATGACATCATTCATGTAATCCAAAATCAATTGGTCTACATCGTCTTGTTGGAATGGGTCATGATGCATGCCATAATCATGACTGTCGCCAATGGTTAGTTGGTTGTTGTAATTTTGACTAATCAAAAGGTGTATACCATGGTACACCTGTTTTGGATAATTGTCTGTAGCCCATTTTTTGTAAATAGCCGAAGAGGGTAGTCTGTCGTAACTGCCATAATGCAAAAAACTCAATCCAGCACAAATTGCCGGAATCGTGTGCGATAAGCGATGGCTTCTTAACATGTTCAGTTGGCTGATTGTAATGGGGGCCGACTCGTAGACCTCTGGGTATAATAAGTTGGTTTCATAACCACTGCACAATACGATTAGGTCTGCTTCGAAACGGTGTTTTTTGGCCGTGCAAATGAATCCGTTCGCAATTTCAACCACCGGCGTGTTAAAATGAAATTTCACACCGTGTTGGGCTTCTAGGTACGCTGGAATAAGTCGGATGGCTTCCCGTGCTTCAACAATAACCTCCGTTCCACTAAAAATGGCACCTCGATTGTTTTTGTGGGCCAACGGAAATATGGCTTTTGTTTGCTGTTTGTCGAGCAGCTGAAGTTTAGGACGGTGCGTAGATTCTCTCTCCAAAAATTCCTTGCCCATTTCAAATTCTAGTTCATTTGATAGGAGTTGTAAACTGCCCGTTTGCTTCGCCCAGATTTTTGCCGATTTACATAAATCAACCCATATCTCACGCGATTTCATTGCGCGGTTGAGCATTCTTCCGTGGGGTTGACCAATGGGCCAAACCATGCCGAAATTTCGGATGGAAGATCCACTCGCTTTTTCAGATCGTTCAAAAACATCTACGGAATATCCGCGCAAACTCAAAGATCTGGCATAAGCGAGGCCTAAAATACCGGCGCCAACAACGATGGCCCTAGGCTGTGATAATTTCTGCATGATTGTGCGATTGTTTCTTTTTTTGCAATTGGTATGGAATGCTGAGCGCTAATAGGAAGATTAAACAAGATCCCACGATGATTAAATCGAGGTAAAGGGAAGTCCATTTCATCGAGTCAATCTTGTTCAGCAGTGCAAATGAGCTAATGATCAACGAGAACAAATACCCCACGCTATCGGCGATGTAAATTAAAAATCCTGAATTTCCAGATACTCCAGAAAACCCAATAATTCTGTCCATCACACTGATATTAATCAAAATATATCCCAAATAAAATCCGCCACCCGTGAACATCAAAAGTCCTATGATTGAAATTTGGTGTTGTATGAACAAAAATGTGGCTGCGAGACTCGTGAGTATACCTACAACGATCGAAAAGGTGGTGGTATTCAATGCTGTTTGGTGGTTTTTGATCCAAGAAAACAAAGGCACCAAACAGAGCAATACGAGGGATACTTTCAGTTCCATATTGATGAATACATCGCCGGAATAGGCACCGTTCTCGGTTAGCATTTCTGCCGAGAAATTGTCGCGGAAGTCGCGCATGATGGTGAAAATACCGTAAATAATCACGAAGGGTATTAAAATTGAACCATGATCGCGAAGGAATCTGCTCTGTTCAATGGGATTGAGTGGTTTTCTATCATTTCGCAGCAATTTATCCTCAGAATTTGGCGGTGGCAGTTTTTCCAAAATGAATATCACGATAGCGGCAGCGATGAGTGCAATGATGGCAGTAAAAAAAGGCACTTGATTGATGTTGAGTTCTAAATTACGCTGTAGATAAAGACCAAATGATTTCACCCATCCCGAGGAGAAGACAAATGTGCAGGCCAACATTGCTCCAATGAGTTCAGTGTATTTTCTGCCCTCCACGTAGGAAAAAACGATACCCCAAACCAACCCAAGGGGGAACCCATTGAAAAACATCAACAAGGGCCATGTGTGGGTTGGTAAATGTTGAAGCAAGAAAAGGGGCACCGTTGCCAATGATAAAATGCAAACGAGGTAAATACTTCGATCTTCACGTTTGATTTTCCCTAGTAGGCGAATGCCATAGAATTTGCTCAAGGTATAACCCAGGAGTTGGGCCAGTACCATCCAAATTTTTACATTGATGCCCCACACCAAGATGTTATCATATGTCAATGCGGAAAATGGTTTTCGCACTGCGTACATAAATGTATACAGGCAAAATGTGGTTAGTCCAAGTAGTATTGCGGTGATGATATGCTGACGGTGATTTATTTCTTTAACCATTTGTAATTGAGATTTTTACTATTGACATTGGTGAGAGATTCTAGCCTCTCTATGGTCTCTTTGTACCCTGCGTTCAACTCTGATGGGTGGTGTGCATCGCTATTGAGAATCAGCGGAATCCTCTGCCCGGCAAGCAGCTCCAATAAGTCGTAGCGCGGATAGGGCTGAGACAATCCTTTTTTATATAAAGCCCTGGTATTGATTTCAATTGAATGGTAATGATCCCTGTGCTGAAGTAAAATATTGAACAGCTCTTTGTAAAACCAATCGCTAAGGCCTTCAAATTCAGGTAGTTGTTGCGCGTTTAATACGATTTTGTCAACATGCCCAATGATTTTCACCATGCCAGCAGCAAGGGGTGTGAGGATCATTTGTTCGGTCGCGCTGAGGTAGTTGCTGAGGATTTTCTTGAGCGAGTATTCATGGCCCTTCAATGCCAGCATAAATTGTGCATAGGTTCCGTCAATCTCGGCAAACTTTGGGGATGTCATTGCCGATTGTGGCGTTTTTAGAAAGTGAATGCTACAAATCAAGTAGTCAGCCCTGCAAACTGCACCTTCCGATAAACAAGGAAATCCCATTCCTTCCAAATAGTCGATTTCAAAACCATGGAGAATCCTTATTTTTTTTTGATAATGCGCTTTCAAATGTGAAATTTCATCACAGTATACATCTAAACGCTCAGCGGATAAACTCCAATCACAACGGAAAGGCAATGGCGCGTGGGCGCTAAATCCCAAATATTTGAACCCCAACGAAATGGCTTTTTTTACAAAGTCTTCGGGCGAGCCTTTGCCGTCGCAAAAGTCTGTATGTGTATGTAAATTCACAGTGAAATTATAAAGCGAAGTAATCGTTTCACTGTTTGATTAATGGGTGTTTGGTGTTAAGTAAAAGTTATTTCCCGCGTTTTCGATTTTTGTTGTTTAAGATTTTGAAAAAGTCAGAACCTCCAGATTTACTCAGGATTTCAGCGGTTGCCTCTCTCAGTGATCCCACAATTGCCGTGTTAGGGTAGGCATTCCATCGCACATTTTCTTTATCCTCTGCGATAAGGATGTTCCATTTGCACTGTGCATGGTATCCGCGCAATGCATCATACTTGGTTTTACCCAAATTGGCTACGTGTTCGTTGTTTGAAATACCCATCTGTCTCATCAATGTGAAGATGATATCAGGGGATGTGCCATGATGGTAACCCGCGCTAAAGTGGCTGAAACAATCGATGCGATCTAGTAAATTCGCGGCTTTCAGCGCGATTTGGGTTGTCTCCTTGCTCAACCAGGAGGTGAGTCCAACTTTTATCCCTTTGCCTTGGAGTGAATGTAAGAATATATCTACTTCTTTGGTATGTGCGTTATTCGTATTGGTGCCAAAGTAAGCGTTCAATTGATGCGTGATATTTTTTGTTAGTGTGAGGATTTTGTCTTCGCTGCAATTGGCTCGACTGCGATGACACATCGTGTGAATCACTTCCTGTATTGGCTTGCCAATCAATTCCCCTATCGCCCAATCATCGCAAGAAATTTGCTCGGATTTGAAGTTGCTTTGGAAAATTGACACAATGGGTTTTGCATCAGCGATAACCAAATCCACCAACGGAATTAAAACGAGTTTGGGAAGTAGATTTGACATGGCTTGAGCAATCGAACTAAAAGCGTGTTTGTTGTTTCTGCGTTATTTCAATGTTGTTTTTTGTGAATTTCACCCATTTATTGGTTTATAATCCGCAAATTCTCGCGACTTATCTGTACTGTAAATGCGTTGCCCCATCGAAATTAATCGCCGCATAAATTCACGCATACCAATCTTGTGGGTTTTTAAGAGCCCCGGTAACATGCTTTTCGTAGGATGCATGTTGGGCATGGTGTTTACGTCCAAAATGAAAGCTGTGTCACCAACCAATCGCACATCGATCCTCGAAAAGAAAGTCAATCCCAGCGCGTTGTGTGCGGTGAGACATCCATCGATGATGTTGTTTTTTTCTATGGTTGTAAGGATGGGGTGGTAGTTTTTTCTTGTTTTGCCATGCGATTGCCCCGCCAAATAAATGGTTCTTTTCGGATAAGGGATAACTTCTAGCGGTGGCAAAGTTTCAAAGCCTGTTCCGGTCTCGTTGGGAATAATGGCAACACTAAATTCTCGCCCGATGAGATAAGGCTGTGTGAGCTTGCCTTCGGAACAATTTGATTCAAACTTTTCAAATGCTGTTTGCGCGTCGGTGATTTCAATACCGCGATGACATCCGCCTTTGCGTGGTTTTGAGATATACAAACCTTGACTGATTTCCGATAGTTGTTGAATGGACTTAGGAACAGCAACCTCGTGATCGATAAGTGCATTTTCTACAAACAACTTGTCCTGAGCCATTTGTTGCTGAATGCCACCGCTGCTCAAATGTTTGATGTTGTTTTGGTCTAGCCACTCTGCCACGTCAGCTTGCGATAAATGGGAATATCCATAACATAAGTTGATTACGAAGTCGAATTTCGATAGCAATTTGCCCAATTCTTCGTTGGGCTTCGTCATGTGAATGATGGTACCCTCTGCGCTTTTGGGTAAGGATTTGTAAAGATGAATAACAGTTTTGGTGTCGATGTTTTCTCTCCAAGGTGTAAACCGACTTTCAGCGTATAAAATGGCGATCTTCATAAAGGGCGCAATTACACAACGTGATTTGGCCAGATTGTTACATCGATGTTACCCTTTTTCGTGATTGTTGTATTTAACAGAGATTTAATTTTAAGTTCTCAATTGCAGGGTTCCTTTGTACTTATGAAACCACAACTGGTAGTAATGGACATGGCGGGGACAACCGTGAATGATTTTGGATTGGTGCAACAAGCAGCAATTGATGCCATGAAATGGAAATTGAATATCGATATCACCATGGATCAAGCCAATAAAGTCATGGGTATTCCCAAGAAAACGGCTTTTGAACAGCTTTGTTCGTTGAACAAAACCATGGTTACGGCAGATATTATTGATGAGTTGGTGGCGTTTTTTAACCAACAGTTGATTGAGAAGTATGGCGTCAAAGGCAGTATCGAACTAATGCCTTATGCGGCAGAATTGTTCGAAGCCATCAGAAATAGTGGGGCCAAAGTATACTTGAATACTGGTTTTAATCGTGAAGTTGCCGACGTCATCGTGAGAAACTTGGCATTGGAAAATGTGATCCATGGCTACATCGGAAGCGATGAAGTGGATGCTGGTAGACCACAACCCGATATGATTCGATTGGCCATGAAGCGCTCAGGCGTGGAATATTCCCACTTGGTCATGAAGGTTGGTGATACAGTAAGCGATTTATATGAAGGTTTCTCAGCAGGTTGCGCTTGGAATATAGGCGTGCTTACGGGTGCCAATTCGTACGATGAACTTCGCACAGCACCTTATTCTCAGATACTGTCGAATTTACAGCCCTTGATTGCGTATTTTCCAAAAAGTTCAGGGCTAAGGAGATCCCTCAAATAAAAGTGTTACTGTTTGAGATCTGCGGGTGTCCGCAGTTCCACAGGCCATTGCTGTTGTAAATTGGCAGCAATGAAGTTTTCTGGGTGAACGATGGTTAGGTTGATGGGTTTACCTGTTTTCTGTACGATGTGTAAGATGTATCGGCCACGTGTGGTGTAGGCTGTGCCGAGCTTTCCGTAACGAAGACCCCAACCCCCAAATTCCCTCAGGGGATTGATCCGCATAAGCTCAAGGGATTCAATGTCTTCCCAGATCATTCGTTTGGACTTGTTGTGAAAGGGTGGAAACCGATAGTCGATGCCTTCCGAATGGATGTTCACGCTGAGTTTGATGACATATAACAACCATCCAACGGCAGCAATGATGATCAATCCAATCCAATCAAAGGGCTCTGCGTATTTCATGATGTATCGCTGATACAAAAAAATAGAAACGGGTAAGAGGGCAATAAGCCAAAAAACCCAGCCGGGAAAGCCTGATTTTTCTGAATATTGCGGTGGGTTTTTCATCGAGTTCAAAGATAGTGCCGCAGAAAGAAAAAAAAAGAGCGTGTTGTTGCAAAGTAATTTGAATCCTTGTATATTTGCAGCCCTTTTAAGCATTTTCAATCATGACTAAACGCACCTACCAACCCTCTACAAGAAAACGTAAAAACCGTCACGGCTTCCGTGAGCGCATGGCTACAAGCAATGGCCGTAGGGTTTTGGCAGCTCGTCGCAAACGCGGTCGTGCCAGTCTTACTGTATCTCACGAGCGCAGTCACAAGGGTTAATCCCTTTGTTGCGTAAACAGGCAATGACTCACACAGTGTTGCCATATCGTTTGGGAAAGGCTTTCGGTAAATCCGAAAAACTGAATAACGTTAATATTCTCGCCGGGCTCTTTGGGTCGGGCGTTTTTGTTTCTAAATATCCGCTTCGTGCCAATTTGTATTTTACGCCTTTGCCTGTGGAAGGAGTCCCTGCTCAGGTTGTATTTACGGCGAGCAAGCGAAAGTTTAAGCGGGCGGTGGATCGGAATTTTATCAAACGGAGGTTGCGAGAGTTGTATCGACATAATAAGACTGAGTTGTACGAGGCGCTGACGGTCCAAGGGAAAACCATGGCAATAGCGTTGATGTATACAGGCAGTGAATTGCCGGATTACAAGGCATTGGAAAAATCGTACAAAGTATTACAGCAGAAGATTTTGGATGTGCTCGAAAAAACTGCATAACGAAGAATTTGTCAAAAAGCATGTCGATGCGCCTGCAAGTAGCAATCGCGGACTACGTTGGTTTCTGTCTTTATTGCCGATTTTAGTGATAAAATTTTACCAAGGAGCCATTTCCCCGCTGCTCCCCAATGCTTGTCGTTTCACCCCAACCTGCAGTCAATACGGGGTTGAGGCATTTAGAAAGCATAACTTTTTCAAAGCCATTTGGTTAACAATTCGGCGGATAGGCAGATGTGGGCCTTGGGGTGGGAGCGGATATGATCCTGTTCCGTAAATTGGGAAACCAATAAAAGTGTGTAAACACTTGTAGGATTGAATATAAAGCCGTATTTTTGCAGCCCTAAATTTACAGCCAAATGAATACCAACCAGTACGAGACCGTGATCATTTTGACACCCGTGCTCTCTGAACAACAGATGAAAGATGCTGTTACAGGCTACAGAGAGTTGATCACCGGCAATGGAGGGGAGTTAGTCCACGAAGAAAATTGGGGACTAACCAAACTAGCCTACCCTATCCAGAAAAAAGGCACGGGATTTTATCACTTGTTCGAATTCAAGGCAAACCCTGAATTCATCAAGTCTTTTGAATTAGTTTTTCGCCGCGACGAGCGCATCTTGCGTTACCTCACTGTGAAGTTAGACCGTTGGGGTGTTGATTTCAATCAACGCAAACGCAATGGCGAGCTTCGTACGGTAACTCCACAAGGGACGAAAGTTGTTGTTAAAAAGAAAATCGAAATTGAGGAGGACGAACTATGAGCAAAGATTCTAATTTTATCTTCAACCAAACCCCGCAGGTTCTGCAAAAGAAGAAGTATTGCCGTTTCAAAAAACACGGTATTAAATACATCGACTACAAGGACGGTGAGTTTTTATTGAAGTTTATCAACGAGCAAGGCAAGATTTTGCCACGTCGTATCACTGGTACCTCTTTGAAGTATCAACGTAAAATTTCTGTAGCAATTAAAAGAGCACGTCACCTGTCGTTGCTTCCTTTCGTTGCTGATGGTTTAAAATAAGAAGGAGGAAGACACATGAAAATCATTCTCACCCAAGACGTAAAAAACCTAGGTCATAAAGATGACGTGGTAGTTGTAAAAGACGGTTACGCTAGGAACTTCTTGATTCCTACAGGAAAAGCTAAATTGGCAAACGAAGGCGCATTGAAAATGTTAGCCGAAGACATGCGTCAGCGCGCGTTCAAAATGGACAAATTGCGTAAAGATGCAGAAGCGTTGGCTGAAAAATTGAATGGATCTACTATCAACCTTGCTGCAAAAGCAGGCGCTAGTGGAAAAATCTTTGGTTCAGTTACCAGCTTACAAGTTGCCAATGTATTGAAAGAAAAAGGGTTTGATGTAGACCGCCGTAAAATTGTTTTTGATGACATTAAGAGCATCGGAACTTACGAAGCCAACATCAACTTGTTTAAAGATATCAATGCGACCATCACTTTAGATGTAATCGCTGAGTAATCTTTTACTTCTAATATTTATTTGTTAAAGGTCGCCCTCGGGCGACCTTTATTTTTTTATCAGTACCTTTGCAGCATCTATGTGGGATAAAATAGCAAGCTTTATTCTTAAGCAGCGCGCACTTTTCTTGATATTGATCATAGCCTTCACCGGAGTGATGGGTTACTATGCAACAAAAGTCAAGTTGGAGTATGCCATGCAAAAATTGGTACCTAGTAACGATGCGGATTTCTTGGCGTATCAGAAATTTCAAAAAACGTTTGGCCTAGACAATAACAAAGTTGTTGTAGGATTTAATAGTGATAAACTCTTTGAACTTAAGAACTTCAGGGCCTATTATAAGATGTGTGAAGACATGTCGAATATCCCTGGCGTTAATCAAGTTATCAGCCCAACGCGCTTATTTGATTTGCGTACCGATACTGCAGGTAAATTCGAAATCAAACCCGCATTCACCCATGCGCCTACTACCCAAGCTGAAGTTGATAGCATTCGAGATAAATTCTTGGATATGCGATTCTATCAGGGGATGCTGTATAATAAGAATACCAATTCTGCTTTGGTTTTATTGGTTCTCGACAACAAGACCCAGGAATCAGAAAAGAGGGTTGGACTGATTCGGAGCATCGAAAAAACAGCTAAGGAATATGAAGATATTTCTGGTGCTGAAATGCATATCGGTGGTTTGCCGTATGTTAGAACTGAAATGGCGACCACGGTAAAAAGTGAAATGATTCTCTTTACCGTGATTGCATTTTTGGTGACGGCCATTTTGATTTTGGTGTTTTTCCGAAGCCTTAGCACCTTGGCCATTGCCATTGTCTTTATTGGAATAGGGGTTTTGGTGATGTTTGGCGTCTGCGGAATGTTGGGCTATAAACTAACCTTGCTTACGGGAACGCTTCCGCCATTGCTGGTCGTGATTGGGGTTCAAAATGCCATTTATCTCATCAATAAATACCACGAAGAATATCGGAAACATGGAAACAAAGCCAAAGCATTGTCAAGGATTATATCACGCGTTGGGGTAGCTACATTCTTGATTAATTTTACCACAGCGGTTGGATTTGGTACATTCTATTTTACCAAGACACAGATGCTAGAGCATTATGGTGTGGTTTCATTCATTACCATCAACTTAGTATTCTTCATCAATATTATTGGTATTCCAGCACTTTACAGCTTCTTGCCGGTTCCATCGGACAAGCAAATTGCTCACCTCGATAATAAAAATGTCAATCAGTTTTTGGGATGGGTGAAGTTTATGGTATTTAATCATAAGCGAAGAATATATTTTTGGTTTATCGCATTGTCAGTGCTGAGTACCGCGTTTGTTTTCCGTTTACATCCTTTGGCCTATATGGTGGATGATGTGCCACGGAGTTCAAAGTTGTACCAGGATTTATTGTACTTCCAAGAGCATTACAAAGGTGTGATGCCTTATGAAATCGTTGTTCGTACCCACGATGATGGCGATATCGGCACTTTTGAAACCCTAGATAAAGTAAATCGTTTGCAGCGTGCCCTGAAAAAATACCCAGAATTCTCAAAACCGATGTCGGTTGTGGAAGTGGTATGCTACGCAAATCAAACGGTAAATGAGGGTGATCCGGCGTTTTATCGTATGCCCAATGCTCTTGACTTGGCCGATATCATGGCTCGAATGCCAATTACGAAGTCTAATGAAAAAAATCAGATGATGTCGGGGTTGATTGATAGCAGCCGAACCGGTTTGCGTATCAGTTATCAAATCAAAGATGTTGGTTCTACCTCTTTGGATAGTATTAATAAGGAAGTTGCGGTGATCATTGATAGGATTTTCCCCAAGGATGAATACGCTGTAAAAGTGACTGGAACTTCTGCGGTGTTCATGAAAGGCAATTCTTACCTATTTGGCAGTTTAGGCAGTGCCACGTTTTGGTCGTTGATCATCATTACAATCACAATGGGCTTCTTATTCCCGTCCATCCGAATGATTGTGATAGCGGTGATTCCTAACATCATTCCATTGCTCGTTACGGCTGGTACGATGGGCTATTTTGGTGTGCCGCTAAAGCCATCAACCATCCTAGTGTTTAGTATCGCCTTTGGGATAACGGTAGATGCGACCATTCACTTCATCATCACCTTTAGGCGAGAGCTAGTTAAGCATAATAAAACGGTGAGAGAAGCGCTCAATGGAACCATTGTGGAGGTAGGGTTGAGTATGATTTATAGCATGGTAGCCATTTGTGCTGGATTCTTTATTTTCACCTTCTCTAATTTCCAAGGAACACAAGCGTTGGGTTGGTTAACCGGTTTAACCTTGCTTACGGGTATGGCGGCGAATCTGTTCTTGTTGCCAGCGATGATTTTGAGCCTTGAGAATTCTCTGAACGCCAAGGAAGAGCTTACAGAGCAGGTGCTTGATATTCCCGATGAGGACGAGGATTGATCAGCGGTTAATTAGTCTATCACCAACTGATTGCAACCTCTGAGGTCGCTAAAATCGATTCTGCCCAGTACTTCGAAACTACCATCTTCATGTGTTTTCCCCAAATCGTCGGTTGCGATAAATGAGCAGCTATATACGTTGGCCAAGTCAATAATACAGATTCTACCGGTTTTCTCATGGCCAAACCATTGTTGGGGATCGCCGGGATCTTGAATGCAAATTTTCATCCAGGGCGGGCAATGAAACCTCCCATTTTTTTGGGAGTAGGCCTGACTCAACAGTTCCGTCATTCCGTACTCTGAATGAACATGCTGAACGCCCAAATGTGTTGTGAGTTGGGTTTGTAGTTCCTCTCTCGTGATTTCTGGCCCTCGGCCTTTCATGCCACCGGTCTCCATGACAATTGTATGGTTCCATTGTTGCTGAGGAATGGATTGTATCATCTCTAGCATCGCAAAGGTGACCCCGAGCAAGAGTGTGGGTTGATTGCGATTTTCATTGTCTTGGATGATGTCGGCAACCGTTTGATATTCGTTTAAATAGAATCCGCTGTTGGGTTTTCCTTTCTTGATGAAGTGGTCTACCATGTATACCAGCGACGATCCTGTTCTTTCGAGGTAACTTGGCAGCAATCCAATAACGCAGTAGTTTTCTATCGGCCCGTAGAATAGTTCAAACCCTTTCGTAAAGCTCTCTTCGTATATTTTTAATTCAGCAACGTGATGAAGCGATGTCGTACTTCCTGTTGTCCCCGAGCTACTAAATGTAATTTGGGCGTTTTTTGATGCACTGCTTACAAGATGACTTTTGAAAAAAGCAATCGGCAAAAAAGTGAACTCACCTGATGTTGGCGGGTAAAGTCGATGCCATTCGGCGAAAAGCGGATTGTTTTTTTGTTGAAATCGAAAAATTAACTGTGCCCAATCATTAAATTTGGACGTAGGGATGTGGAATAAGGTTTCAATATTTTCAATGGTTTCCGTCATGCTGTTTTTGGCAGGGACAATAATTTCTTGTAATTCCAACAAAGATAATGTCTCGGCTGTTCCCAAACTGACATTTGCTGGCATTTATAAGTTCAACAGCGGTTATGGGTATGATAGTTTTATCGAAATCGACTTGGGTTATGAAGACAGCGATGGGGATCTGGGACTAGATGATGCCGATACGTTGTTTCCGTTTGGCTATCAACAGAAGGAATTTTACAATTTAAAGGTCTATTACCAGCATAAAATCGGGGTCAATTGGGTGAATCCTATGAATCCCTTGCTAGGTCCAAGCGATACCCTAGTTTTACACGAGAGAATCAGAAATATTACTCCCACAGGACGTAGCAAAGCGGTTCATGGCAATCTGATTTTGAACATTCCGGCCAGGCCTTTTCAGTATCGGGGCGACACGGTGAGATTTACAATTCAGTTTACGGATCGTGCATTACATAAAAGTAATATTATCGTAACACCTTCAATTTTGTTAGAGCATCCATAAATCGAGGAAAAATCTATATTTTCGCAGACTAATGAGTTTTGGCATGCGGTTTGACAAATCAATGAAAATGAAAAAACAATTCCTTTTAATATGCATGATGATGATTTTGGGTGTAAGCAACGCTCAAAAGAGTCAGGTGATTGGATTCGTGGATTCAGACGTGATTTTGGCGAAGTTGCCAGAATACAGAGCAGCGCAGAAGGATTTGGATGATTTGGCCGCCAAATATCAGGGTGAGGCTCAATTGATGCAATCGTCGTTGGAGCAGATGTATCGAGATTTTACGGCGGAAGAAATTTTGTTGACCAACGAGAAACGCCGTCAGAAAAAAGAAGCCATCGAACAGAAGGAGTCGGAGTTGATTAAATTTAGAGAAACGAAGTTTGGCCCAACCGGTGAATTGTATCAGGAGCGTGCTAGGTTGGTGAAGCCTTTGCAAGACAAAGTATACGATGCCATACAGAACGTTGCCAAAAAAGAGGGATATGCGTATATTTTTGACAAATCGGGTGGGGCATTGATGCTTTATGCGGATCAGAAGTATGATAAAACATTGGAGGTGATGGAAGCTTTGGGAATCCCAACAGAGGATATGCCTGGCGCCACTGCCACTCCTGCAAATCCAAATACCCAAACACGTCCGGGTGGTGTGAAGCCCAATATGCCAACGCCCAAGGGGAATGTTCCAAATGGTACATCGCCCACTGGGAATCAGGACGATAACAATTAACAAAAACTAAATTTGATATACATGAAAAAAACCATTCTATTGATTGCCATGACAGTATTTGTGGCAATGGGTTCCATCGCGCAGGCTCAGAAAATTGCTACTATCAATACCATGAAGGTAGTGGATACTTTGCCAATGAAAGATTCAGTAATGGCCAAGTTGGCTGCCATTGAGCAAGGCTATTTGCAGCGTTTGCAGGATTTGGAATCAGAAATGCAAAACAAAGAGAAGGAATACCAAACCAAGCAAGCCTTGAAAGCGTCTCCTGCACAATTGGAATTGATTCAAAAGAGTTTTCAGCGTTTGCAGCAAGAGGCTCAAGAAACCCAAGAGGCTTATAAGACTGAGATTCAACAAGAGCAGGTTCGTTTGTATAACCCGATTTTGGAATTGGTAAAGAAAACTTCAGGTGATGTGGCCAAGGCAAAGGGCTATGCTCACGTGATCGACAATTCTCAGAGCATTGTTCTGTGGAGTGCGAATCCCGCCGATGATATCACAGGTGCTGTAATTGCAGCCTTGTTGAAGAAGTAATTCATTTTATTGCAATACATTTGAAGGACTGTTGATGATTCGGCAGTCCTTTGTTTTATGAAAAAGGGCAAAATAGGCATATTTGATTCAGGTTACGGTGGTCTCACTGTGATGAGGAGCATCGTTGATGTTTTACCGGAATATGATTATCTGTATTTTGGTGATAATGCCCGCGCTCCCTATGGGAATCGTTCGTTTGATACGGTATATCATTACACTTTGGAATGTGTGAATTGGCTGTTTGATGAGGGCTGTGATTTGGTCATTTTGGCTTGTAATACCGCTTCAGCGAAAGCTTTACGTCAGATTCAGCAGGTTGATTTGCCTCAGCGGAACGACCACAAACGGGTTTTGGGCGTGATTCGTCCTACCACGGAATCCATTGGGGAGTATTCTGAAACGGGAGTTGTGGGTATTCTGGGTACAGCGGGGACGGTGGCATCGGAATCGTATCCAAAGGAAATCGCTAAGTTTTATCCTTCGGTTATGGTTGAGCAAGAAGCTTGTCCGATGTGGGTTTATTTGGTGGAGCACAATCAAATGGTAGGCGAAGGCGCGGACTATTTTGTGAAGCAACATGTGGATCGAATACTGGCGCGGAAGCCCAAAATAGATACATTGCTATTGGCTTGCACCCATTATCCGCTGTTGATGGAGACAATTAAGAAATTTGTCCCTTCTTCGATTCGGTTGGTAACTCAGGGCGGTATCGTTGCAGAAAAATTAAATGATTATTTGGCACGTCATTCTGAAATTGAATTAGGGTTAATTCGAGGTGGAAAGCGTGAGTTTGTAACCACCGACGATGCAAGTACGTTTGATCTTCAGGCCTCATTATTCTTTGGGGAAACGGTTAGTGCACGTCACGTAGAAATTGGTACCCATTGATAGGGGTTTGCGCGTAATTTTGTGTTATGGTCCCCGCGCATTTGAGTAAATTGATTAAGTCGTTGCCCGACTCGCCGGGGGTCTACAAGTATTTTGATGCGGAGGACGTTATTATCTATGTGGGGAAGGCCAAGAGCCTCAAAAAGCGAGTTACGAGTTATTTCACCAAACAGCAGCACGAGAATCGGAAAACGGCAATTTTGGTCAGTAAGATTCAGTATTTTGAATACACGGTAGTAGATACCGAAATGGATGCTTTGCTGTTGGAGAACAGTTTGATTAAGGAATTTCAGCCGAGGTATAATATTTCATTAAAGGACGATAAGACGTATCCATATATTCGGATTACGGCGGAGCGGTTTCCGAGGGTATTTCCCACACGGAATCCGATTCGTGATGGGTCTGATTATTACGGACCGTATGCCAATGTGAAGATAATGCACACGGTATTGGATTTGGTGAAGAAATTGTATCCCACCCGGAATTGTAATTTTGGGATGACGCCCGAGAGCATAGCCGCGGGCAAACACAAAATTTGCATGGAATATCAGCTAGGGAACTGCTTGGGTCCCTGCGAAGCACATCAAACCGAATCATCGTACAACGAAAGCATCGCCCAGATAAAATATTTGTTGAAAGGGAATTTGGGGGAGGTGAAACGACATTTGAAGGATTTGATGTTGTCGGCCGCCGCTGAATTGGCATTTGAAAAGGCCCATGACTTTAAGGAGAAGTTGGATTCCTTGGAGCGATATCAATCGAAAAGTACCATTGTTAGCACCGTTCTTGGCGATTTAGAAGTATATAGCATTAGTAGCACAGAAAAGGTTGCGTTCGTCAATTTCCTGCGGGTAAGTCATGGGTTAATTATCGTGAGTCGGAATGTGGAAATTAGAAAAAAACTCGATGAGTTGGACTCGGATTTACTCGCTTCTGCCGTGGCTGAAATGCGAAATCAATACGGGGATAATTGCAAGGAAATCGTTTTGAGTCATGAACTTGATTTAGAACTTGATGGTGTTGCTGTAACCGTTCCCAAAATGGGCGATAAGCGTCGTTTGTTGGAGTTGAGCATGAAAAATACCCTGCTCTACAAACAGGAAAAATTGTCGCAATACGAAAAACTAAATCCCGAAATCCGTGTGGATCGATTGATGGAGCAGATGAAAAAGGATTTGCGGTTGAGCGAGTTGCCACGACATATTGAGTGTTTTGATAATTCGAATTTCCAGGGAACCTATCCCGTGAGTGCTTGCGTGGTTTTTAAGAATGGGAAGGCGGCGAAATCGGAATATCGACATTTTAATGTGCAAACGGTGGAAGGTCCAGACGATTTTGCGACGATGAAAGAGGTGATTACCCGCAGATATTCAAGGATGATTGAAGAGCAGAAGCCATTGCCTCAGTTAATTGTGGTGGATGGTGGCAAGGGTCAGTTGAGTGCGGCGGTGGAAGCATTAAAAGCGATGGGGATTTATACCAAATTGGCAATTATTGGGATAGCGAAGCGTTTGGAGGAGATTTATTTTCCTGGAGATTCATTGCCGTTGTATATCGATAAGAAATCGGAGACGTTAAAAGTGATACAGCAAATGCGTGATGAGGCGCATCGATTTGGAATTACCCATCATAGAAGTAGGAGGGATAAGGGGACGTTGAGGACAGAGTTGACAGAAATTCTAGGCATCGGAGAGGAGACGGCGAGGTTGTTGTTGAAGCACTTTAAGAGCGTAAAAAAGGTAAAAGAGGCGAGTGTTGAGGTGTTAACTGCTGTGGTTGGTGTAGCGAAATCTCGGGTAATTCATCGGTTTTATCAAGGTGAGGAAAGTTTGGAGGATGATCAAATGATGTTGTGATAAGTGATGGAAAATCAAGGGATTACAATTGCATACCAACTAGAATGTTTGCTTGAAAAGGCAAGGAATGAGTCGTTTGCTTGCATTTTTTTGAGTGCAGGTCGGTCCGATGATCATGGTCAGATGTCCCTTATGGCTGGCTTTGGTATTTCCGAGCAATTTGAAGAATTGTCTGATGTTCCAAGTTGTCCAGAAATTCCAGTTATGGGATATTTGGGGTATGATTATAAGAATCAAATCGAACCTTCATTGAAATCGGAACTCACCCAATTGGTAGAATTCGATGCTTTGAAATTTATAAGTCCTGAGCGTTGGGTGGCTTTAGAAAAAAACGGTTGTGTTTGGGGTGATGAAACCTTGTTGAATTTGCGCGGTGACCAAAATGTGAGTTTAGAGGTGAGTGAAGACCCATTGACTAGTAATCGTATTGAATCCTCAATTGCCAATGATTGTGCTGTTCGACATTCTCCTCAGTGGCATCCGCAAACGCCAAAGGAAACCTATTTGGATAATGTGGAGTGCATCAAACAGCATATTGTGGAAGGGGATTTTTACGAGATGAATTATTGTATCGCCTTTACGGCCATGGAAGAGATTGATCCCTACGATGCTTTTATGTTATTGAGTCGCAAAGCACCGGCACCATTTTCTGTGTTTTTGAAGGATGGGGATCGGTATTTGTTGTGCGCCAGCCCGGAGCGGTTTTTTGGCAAACGGGGGGATTTGATTTTTTCTCAGCCCATCAAAGGGACCAGGCCTCGGGTGTTTGATTCGATGTCGTTAGAACTGGATGAGGCTCAAGATCTTGCCGTAGCACGGGAATTGGAGAAATCGGAAAAGGATCGCGCGGAGAATATTATGATTGTGGATTTAGTGCGGAATGATCTATCGAAAGTTTGCGAGGTTGGCAGTGTTCAGGTTCCCGAATGTTGTGCGGTATATTCGTTCTCTCACGTGCATCAACTGATTTCTACGGTAGAAGGTCGATTGAAGCCGGAAGTTGGATTAAAGGAATTGATGCATGCCACTTTCCCAATGGGTAGTATGACGGGTGCGCCAAAGATTTCGGTGATGCAACATACGAATCAATTGGAAGGGTTTGCGCGGGGCATTTATTCTGGGACCGTTGGCTACGTTTGGAAACAGAATATGGATTTTAATGTGGTAATTCGGGCCTTACAATACGATTCACAAGCCAAAACGTTGGCGTATGCCGTTGGCGGTGCTATCACATACGATAGTGTTGCGGAACAGGAATACCAAGAATGTTTGGATAAAGCGAGTGCGGTGCTCTCGATTTTTGAGGCAAATTAGCTCTCAAACTTGTAACCTACGCCTTTTACGGTGTAGATGAATTTATCGTCTAGCTTCTCACGGATTTTTCTCACGTGGACATCAATCGTACGATCAACCACTAACACTTCATTGCCCCATACATTTTCCAAGATTTCATCGCGAGAAAACACACGTCCAGGTCTTGAAGCTAAGAATGATAGCAATTCGAATTCTTTTCTAGGTAATTGAAGTGTCCTGCCATCGTACTCAACCACAAAGCGTTCACGATCGATTTTGAGATTTTCGAATTCGTATTTTTCTGGCTCTGGGGTAACTAAGGCATTTCTGCGACGCAATATTGCTTTAACGCGACTAAGAAGGACTCTGTTTCTTACTGGCTTTGCGATGTAGTCATCTGCTCCGGCTTCAAAACCTGCCAATTCAGCAAACTCTTCGCTTCTGGCGGTTAAGAAAATAACAGGAATGTTCTTGGTTTCAGGGATTTCCTTTAACTGTCGGCAAGCTTCCATTCCGTCCATTACAGGCATCATGACATCCATGATGATGATTTCGGGCTTTACTTTTTTTGCCTGCTCAACCGCTTGTGCGCCATTGGCTGCAATATGCACCTCAAAACCCTCTTTGGCTAGCGAATGCCTGATTAGCTCGAGAATGTCTTGCTCGTCATCTACTACTAATACTTTAGGCAGTCCTTTAATCATTATGTTACAAAGGAATTGAATTGGTGTTAATTTTCAACTTCCTATGTATTATCTTAATATTAATTAAACCTCAATTTAAGGTTTAATCGTTTATTGGCCTTTTACTGCGTTTGAGGCACCCAATAACTCTTGCAATTTTGCATCCAACTCTTCACCCCTCAAACCTTTCGCAACGATTTTGCCATCTGGGTCAACCAATACAGTTGAAGGGATAGAGTGAATGTTATAAGTCTGACCTGCTGAACTGCTCCAACCTTTCAAATCGCTGACATGTTTCCATGTTAAACCGTCCTTTTCAATTGCACCTTTCCAACGGGTTGGGTCTTGATCCAATGATACGCCATAGATTTCAAAACCTTTGTCCTTGAAGCGGTTATACATTTCTACGTTGTATGGGTTCTCTTTGCGACAAGGTCCGCACCAGCTAGCCCAGAAATCTATCAAAACATATTTACCGCGCAATGAACTCAAGGCCAAATTTGTACCATCAAGCTGTGGCAGATTTATTTCCGGCGCTTCGCCACCCACCATCAATTTGGCTTCCTCTTGATACTTTTGCTGAATCATTTGGGTGTATTTTGAAGTCGGGTCGGCTTTTACCGCTGCATCGCGAGCTACCGTTAATAATTCAATGGTGGGCTCTTGAACCACATTGAAATGAAGGATGAAAAAGGGGATGAAACTGCTAGGTCTGGCTTTTGCGAAACTCAAAATGGCGGCGGCCCTTTCGCTTAGATTGGCGTAATAATCCGCTTGCAATTTTTGCATCTTATTAAAACCTTCATCGGTATTTGGGTTCAGTTTGCTGGCTTCCGCTTCCAAGGCTTTGATTCTAGAAGAGAAACCTTCGTTCAACTTCAACAAGTCTTTTAATGACTGACTCTCCTCTACATTCTTTCCGGTGATAGTATAATTGATGCCAGTAGTGGTAGCATCGATCGCCAGCGTAGCTTCTGTCGCATTGTTCAGCGCCAAATAAACCATCTGCTTATCCAATACCATGAGTGCACAGAAAATGAGTTCTTTGGTACTTCCTTTGACAGCGAAATCGCCTTTTTTATCTGTAAAGGAACTGTCGATGAAAACCAATCCTTCAGCGGTCATCTCGAACAAGCGAATTACCTGATTGGGTTTATTTTTTAGATTTCCCTTAACGATATAACCATCGTTGGCCATTTCTAAAGAAGAGGCGCGAGGTGTAATAAGATCGGTAAACCAATTGTTAAAGTCCTGTTTAACTTTACCGGCGTTGAGTTCGGTACATTGTACCAAGGTTAACGATAAGGCGATAAAAGCCAAAGAGCGTAGAGTTTTGTGTATCGTGCGCATGCTGGCCAAAGATAGCAAAAATTGGCCCAAACTTT
>JBEGUW010000147.1:0-3506 GCA_041178665.1 Bacteroidota bacterium | reverse complement strand
AAAGTAATCGATTTGCTCGAGCCCTATGCTAAAGGAGGTAAAATCGGCTTGTTCGGTGGTGCCGGTGTAGGAAAAACGGTTTTGATCATGGAATTGATCAACAATATCGCGAAAGCATACTCTGGTATGTCGGTTTTCGCCGGTGTTGGTGAAAGAACCCGTGAAGGAAACGATCTGTTGCGCGAGATGATTGAATCTGGCGTTATTAAATACGGCGAAGCATTCAAACACAGCATGGAAAGTGGTGGTTGGGATTTGGATACCGTAGATATGGAAGACTTAAAAAGTAGCCAAGCCACATTGGTGTTTGGTCAGATGAATGAGCCTCCAGGAGCCCGTGCAAGGGTTGCCTTGAGTGGTTTGTCTGTTGCCGAATATTTCCGTGATGGTGATGGTACCGGTGCAGGAAAAGACATTCTTTTCTTTATCGATAACATTTTCCGTTTCACACAAGCAGGATCAGAGGTATCAGCGTTGTTGGGCCGTATGCCTAGCGCCGTGGGTTACCAGCCTACCCTTGCTACAGAAATGGGTGCGATGCAAGAGCGTATCACTTCTACCACACGTGGTTCAATCACGTCTGTTCAAGCGGTTTATGTTCCTGCGGATGACTTAACAGATCCAGCCCCAGCAACAACTTTTGCTCACTTGGATGCTACTACAGTATTGTCTCGTAAAATTGCGGAATTGGGTATCTACCCTGCTGTGGATCCTTTGGATTCTACAAGTCGTATTTTGAGCGAGGAAGTTTTGGGTAAAGAACATTACGGATGTGCTCAACGCGTAAAAGAGTTACTACAACGTTATAAGGAATTGCAAGACATCATTGCCATCTTGGGTATGGATGAATTGAGCGAAGACGATAAGTTGGTGGTTCACCGTGCTCGTCGTGTTCAACGTTTCTTGTCTCAACCTTTCCACGTTGCAGAACAGTTTACGGGTATCCCTGGCGTATTGGTGGACATCAAAGAAACCATCAAATCATTTAACATGATTATGAACGGTGAAGTAGATGAATATCCAGAAGCCGCCTTCAACTTAGTAGGTACCATCGAAGATGCTATCGAAAAGGGTAAAAAATTATTGGAAGAAGCCAACGCATAATAAAAGATATGTTTGTAGAAGTATTAACACCAGATAAAACTTTATTTAGCGGAGACGCTGAAGTAATTACATTGCCTGGTGTAAACGGAAGCTTTCAGATTCTCGACAACCACGCACCCATGATTGCAAACTTGAAATCAGGTAACGTGGAAATCAAAAGCAGTACCCAAACCGAAACCTACGAAGTCAAAAGTGGATTGGTTGAAGTACTGAAGAACAAAGTCGTTGTATTGGTTTAATCGCCCTTATCAAAACCACTCAGCATTTGAGTCGGCCTTAGATTAACAACATATTTTTTACAAAAGAGAAAGGGCCTCGTCGATGACGAGGCCCTTTCTCTTTTGTAAAAAACCAAAAACACTCCCACAACAATAAATTTTCATCTACGAGCAAATCACATAACTAAACAAAACCCAGCCACAACCAACTAGAACACCTAAACAAAACCATCAAAACCCAACCAATCACAAACCCTCGAAAAAATATATTGTTCAACTTATCCACACAAGACATAAACAAATAATCTAAAATAAGAGTATAAATCATTGGTATATAATATATTAATTAAATCACTCAACAACAATACGATATTTTGTTTAATTTTATAACGACATTTCTTGTACAAGAAAATTTGATTGAACTTACACAAAACACCATCTTTGTATAAGATATCCGTATGAGAATTATACAAAATGATTTCGACAAGAAAATAGCAGGAGAATTACTTCCGCTAAGAAATTATGCATTGTCGTTAACCCACGACATGGACGACACCAAAGATTTAGTGCAAGACACAATCCTAAAAGCTTACAGATATCAGAGTAAATTCCAAGAAGGTACAAACCTCCGCGGTTGGCTCTATACCATTCTCAAAAATAGCTTCATCAACAACTACCGTCGTGATATGAAGCGCAATACATTCTTGGATAGCACAGACAATTCATATTTTATTGATTTGCCGTCTCACAAAATCGACAACGATGCAGAGACTAAATTTATCCGCCAAGATCTAGAAGCTGCAATTGATGAACTATCCTTTGATTTAAGAGTAACTTTTAAACTAAACACCGAAGGTTACAAATACCACGAAATTGCCGAAGAAATGCAAATCCCAATTGGCACCGTAAAAACCCGCATATTTGTCGCCCGCCGAATCCTTCGCGAGCGTCTAAAAGAATACGCAGTGGTTTACGGCTTGCAAATGGCGTAAATTTGAGGTATTCTTTATGATACCGGATCACTTAACATACTTATTCTTAAATCTCATCACGATTGCTGGCCCTTTAGCGCTATCATTCGATAAAAAAGTGGCATTCTACAAGAACTGGAAACAGTTCATCGTAGCGATGCTTGCAACAAGTACCTTATACATTGTATGGGATATCTGGTTCACCAAAATAAATGTATGGTTGTTCAATCCGCAGTTTCTTTACGGAAAATGGCTTGCTAATCTCCCCCTAGAAGAATATATCTTCTTCATTATCATCCCCTATGCATGCCTTTTCATATATGCCTGCCTCAAGGCCTATCTACCTAAATTCTCGTTCAACAAAGCACTTAAACCGATAGTAATTTCATTAATGGCGATAAGCCTAATCGCAATGTCAATTAACCCGAGTCACTTATATACGACAATAACATTTGGATTCCTATTCATCACACTGTCGGCGTTACTCCTCACGCACCACACAGACCATTTATCGCACATCATTCTGGCATGGATCATCGCTTTACTCCCAATGGCATACGTCAACGGAGTATTAACCAGCAAACCCGTCTTGATTTATAACGATGCTCAAAACCTTGGAATTCGCATTGGAACGATACCGATAGAAGATTTTTTCTATAACATGGTTTACATGCTATGGATGATTACGCTTTACGAAATCCTAAGAAAGGAGAATAAAACCACTCCAAGCAAATCCTAGTGCCAAATTGCAGTATCAGCCAAACTCTGTTTCTTGGCTTTTTTGCGTTGACTTTTCGTCCCTGGTACTGGAATATACTTTTCAGGGTATTTCTTCAAATCCAACATAATACTCTGCAATTGCGCATTGCTATTTCTAATGTCAGCATATAGGGCTTCATCCTTCAGCAACTTGCCCATACTACCCTTCCCTTGATTCAAATCGTTCAATAACAACGACAACTTCTCACTGCTCGTAGACAAATTATTTAACATATCTGCGATACGAACAGAATCCATCTGACGTCCAGCTTTATTAAAATGCTCCAAACCTTCACGCAACTGCCTATCATATTCTGGCAAATTACTCGAGAACGTACCCAGACTATTGGACGTCTGTTTCAAGGCCGGTTCCAACGCCGCAATGGTTTTTCGAATTTCAATAATAGTAGCCGTAAGCTCATGTAATACAACCGGCACACTATTCACCGCTTCA